>DQAM01000306.1:7039-16192 GCA_003523545.1 Dysgonomonas sp. | reverse complement strand
AAAACCCTCGATATGAATACCCTGATAACCTTTATGAATGCTAAAGAAGTTGTAGTGCAACGGGATGGTGAGCTGAAAACCATACATATACCGGAAGGTTTCGGGGATCAAATTTTATCGTCGAAACGTATGGTTTACGAGCCGAATTTACCTGCAATAGCTGACAATATTGTTGCGGGATCACAAGCTGAAAAAGCAGGACTGCTTAAAGGAGACAGGATAGTCGGTTTAGCAGGAAAAGAGGTAAAATCTTTTATAGATATATATGCGATAGTTGCTGATAATCTGGGAAAAGATATTTCTGTAGCTTATTCTCGCGGCGACTCGGTTTATAATACCACAGCTTATGTAGATAGTGTTAATAAACTAGGTATTGGACCTATGCCTTTAGATAACATTATGACTGTCAACCATGATAAAATCGGATTTTTCGAGTCTTTCCCCAAAGGAATTACATTAGCCAAAGAAACCTTACAGGGATATATCGGACAATTTAAATATGTGTTTACCAAAGACGGAATATCCAATCTCGGAGGGTTCGGGGCTATCGGAGGACTTTTCCCCGCAACATGGGATTGGCAGGCTTTTTGGATGATGACCGCATTTCTTTCGGTTATTCTGGCGGTTATGAATATACTGCCTATACCGCTGTTGGATGGCGGGCATGTGATGTTCCTGTTATATGAAATGATTACGCGCCGCAAACCGAACGAGAAATTTATGGAATATGCAACCATCGTAGGAATGGTATTGATATTCGGGCTGGTGATATATGCAAACGGCAATGATATTTTCAAAGCTATATTTAAGTAAATAAGAGAATAAATTGAATGAAAGTAAGAGTTACAGACCTTATAAATAAAAGTAATAAAACCGCCTTTTCTTTCGAAATACTGCCCCCGCTTAAGGGCAACGATATACAGAAGGTTTACAAAATCATCGATAAACTGGTCGAGTTCGACCCTCAATATATAAATATAACCACCCACCACAGTGAATATATTTACAAGGAGATGCCGGACGGCACCATTCTTAAAACAAATATCAGGAAACGTCCCGGTACGGTGGCTGTGGCGGCCGCCATACAGAACAAATACAATACGGTCGCTATACCGCATCTTATATGTAAAGGCTTTACACGGGCCGAAACGGAATATGCACTTATAGACCTCAATTTTTTAGGGGTATACAACCTGTTGCTGCTTCGGGGGGATGCCAATAAACTGCAGCCGGACCAGATGAAAGGTGACGGTAATAATTACGCTACCGATTTGCAGAAGCAGGTGAACGATTTTAATACCGGGATATCGGAAGATGGAACGGTATTCGAGAAATTTGAAACGCCTTTTTCATACGGGATGGCATGTTATCCTGAGAAACATGAGGAAGCTCCGAATATAGAATCGGACATCCGTTACATGAAGATGAAACAGGACAACGGCGCTGAGTATTTTGTTACCCAGATGTTTTTTGATAATTCAAAGTATTTTTCATTTGTAGATAGATGCCGGGCAGAGGGAATTACGGTTCCTATTATTCCGGGGGTGAAGCCTATCGTGCTTAAAAACCAACTGAATGTACTGCCTAAAATATTCCGTTCGGATATCCCCGAAGAATTAGCATCAGAATTGCGTAAATGCAAAACTGATCCCGAAGCCAGGGAAATCGGTATAGAATGGGGAATAAAACAGTGCAAGGAGCTGATGCAGCATGGAGTTCCCAGTATACATTTTTACTCTCTCATGGCTAGCGAGAGTATTCGCCGTATAGCTAAAGAAGTATACTAAATCAGTGATGAATTGGGAATTATAGGTTTTATTCATAATTTGTGACTCATCATTCATAATTAAATTGAGAAGGTTTTGTTTTTTAAAGATATCATAGGACAACAGCAGATAAAAGAGCAATTACTGAATTCTCTGAAAAAGGGAAAGATACCCCATGCCCAATTGTTTTGCGGGCCATCGGGGGTAGGTAAGCTTTCTCTTGCAATTGCCTATGCCCAATATCTTAACTGTCTTGATCCGCAGGAAAACGATTCGTGCGGTAAATGTAGTTCGTGCGTAAAATATAAAAATCTGGCGCATCCCGATTTGCATTTTGTATTTCCCATTATCAAAAAGGGAAAGAAAGAGATAGGAGATGATTATATCAACGAATGGAGGCAGTTTGTCGGTGAAAACCATTATTTCGGTTTGGGGCAATGGCTTTCATATATCGATGCGGAGAATTCGCAGGGTCTTATTTATGCCAGGGAGAGCGAAGAGATTGTCCGGAAATTGAGCCTGAAAGTTTACGAAGGTAAATTTAAGGTAATGATAATATGGCTTCCCGAAAAGATGCACGAAACCTGTGCCAATAAGCTCTTGAAAATATTGGAAGAGCCGTACGAAAAGACTCTGTTTATACTGGTTTCGAACGAACCCGACAATATTATTACGACTATCCAGTCGAGATGCCAGCGTGTCAATATACATCATATTGATAAACCGGAGATAGTAAAAGCTTTGATTGCTGAATATAAAATTACTCCGGAAGATGCCGAAACCGTAGCACATATTGCTAATGGAAGTTATCTTCGTGCCATAGAAACGATAAGTCTGGATGAAGAAAATAAATTTTATTTTTCCTTGTTTGTTCAGATGATGCGCTCTTCATATGCGCGGAGTATAAAGGATATAAAAAAGATTTCAACAGAAATAGCTGCTGTCGGCAGAGAGAGGCAAAAGAATTTTTTAGTATATTGCCAGCGAATGTTGAGAGAATATTTTGTAAGCAATCTCCGTAAACCCGAGATTGTTTACATGAACCATGAAGAAGCTTCTTTTGGTATGCGTTTTGCTCCTTTTATCAATGAACGTAATATCATTGATTTTATGGATGAACTTGCTTTAGCCGAAAGGCATATCGAACAAAATGTAAATGCTAAAATGGTTTTTTTCGATTTTTGCCTCAAAGTGACTATGTTGCTGAAAAGATAAAAGTCAAATTTAAGAGAATAATGATATTATCCTATTTTAATACATAAACCCACAGAATCGGTAAAGGGATTCTGTTTAATTAAAAAAACAATAAAATGGATACAAATTCTATATCTGATAATCTGAATGATATACCCGATTGTCAGCAACCAGATAATAAAACTGAATTTCAGGGAGAAGTACCTGCTGCAAGCCAGGAAAATAAGTGTACCTGCGGAAAAAATCCCGGAGGTACCTGTGGCTGCAAGACCGGGGAAGGATGTAATTCTCATTCGGATAAGCAGACAGTGAAGAACTGTAATGAATGCGATAAAAAAAGCAGGTGTTGTTTTACGAAGGGAACACATAAACTGGAGGTATTTGACTGGCTTTCTGATTTGCCGGAATCCCAATGTGAAACCCAGATGGTTGAAGTTCAGTTCAAAAATACCCGTAAAGGCTACTATCTTAACAGTAATAACCTAGACCTGTTCAAAGGAGATATCGTGGCAGTGGAGGCAAGCCCCGGGCATGATATAGGTGAAGTAACACTGACTGGAAAACTGGTATTGCTCCAGATGAAGAAAAACAATTACCGCCCGCCCCAGGGAGAACAACACAGAAGAGTATACCGCATCGCAAAGCCGAACGATATAGAAAAATACAAGGAAGCTAAGTCATTGGAATATAAGACCATGCTTCGTGCCCGCGAGATAGCCGAAGAACTGGGCCTTCAAATGAAGATAAGTGATGTCGAATATCAAGGTGACGGTAACAAGGCCATTTTCTATTATATAGCCGATGAACGTGTCGATTTCCGCCAATTGATAAAAGTATATGCGGAAAAATTCAGGGTTAAGATCGAAATGAAGCAGATCGGTGCCCGTCAGGAAGCCGGAAGAGTAGGAGGTATTGGCCCCTGCGGACGAGAGCTTTGCTGTTCAAATTCGATGTCGAGTTTTGTGTCGGTATCTACCGTGGCTGCCCGTTATCAGGATATATCGCTGAATCCGCAGAAGCTTGCCGGACAATGCGGTAAATTGAAGTGCTGCCTCAATTACGAAGTGGATACTTATGTGGAAGCACAGCGCGAACTGCCTTCCAGAGATATTATTTTGGAAACAAAAGATGCCTCCTATTATCACTTTAAGACTGATATACTCTCAGGAGTGATAACTTATTCGACCAGTAAAGATGTAGCGGCAAATCTCGTAGCTATTCCTAAAGACAGGGTATATGAGATAATGCGCATGAACAAGAGGGGAAATAGGCCTCTGAGATTAGAACTGGACGGTGCCGATAACCACCATGATAAAGAAATGCCTAAAGATATTCTGGAACAGGAAAATATCAACAGGTTTGACAATAAGGGCCGTGGAGCACGCAAAAAAACAGTGGTAAAAAACAACCCTAAAGAAAGGCCTAATAATAAGAGTAAAAAGCAGTCGCAGGAAGAACCGGTAGCAACTCCGGTGGAAAATCAAAATACGGAAGCGAATAAAAATAGCGGTAAACAACGGAACAAAAACAACCGTAATCGTAATAATAACCGCCCCCGGAACAAAAACAACGACAACAATAAGAACAATCCGGCAGCATCGAATGAATCGTAACTCGTTTTACATAGTATCGGCTGTTGTGCTTTTGTTTTTTTATTCTTGTCAGGGAGATGAGATATACTATAATTTTGAGCAGTTTACCAAATCGGAATGGAGCCGTAACGATACACTATATTTTGAAATAGATTCGACTTCTGTGATTATAGGTAAACCTCTCGATTGCAATATTGAGATCGTTAATACAAGTGACTATCCATACCGGAATATCTGGTTGTATATTCAGGATGATTTTTCGGATAGCATTTATACGCATTACGAAAAGCAATACGAATTGTGCGATGAATACGGCAAATGGTACGGTTCCGGTTTCGGCTCTGTTTACCAGCTTAGCCTGAATTATAAAAGAAATATAATATTAAAAGAAAAGAGGAATTACAAAATTAAGATGGTTCATGGTATGCGTGATGAGCCGTTGACAGGAATCGACAAAGTAGGAATAAAATTATACGAGTCTAGCACAGCTGATTAATTTGTTCGGAGTTCCTGTTTATTGTATAATTTCCGGTAATTAACACAAGAATGCTGATATAATTTATTGATAAAGAAATTATTATTCTTATATTCGCATTTCATAGATAAGAGAGGAAATACATATGCCAGCAATAATAAATAATATAAAATTCGAACCCGTGAATATATCTGTCCTCAAAAGTATGAGGATGAGTTATTTTTATGAAATTAAATTATCTCAGGAGCTGTTTCTGGAATGGCAGGTTAAAAACGGCGGGCAATATTATAAAATTTACAACGATAAGAGTGAAATCGGATATTTTATCCTTAGTAAGGATGATATATTGGTAGAGTTTTATCTCGTTCACGATTACATTATAAAAAAGGAAGAGGTTTTTTCCAGAATTTTACAAGATTTCAGCCTGAAAAAAGTTTACTGCAAGACTTTCGATTCTATCCTCCTGATATGCAGTCAATTGTTTTCTCGTTCAAGCAAAATTATTGGTACTATATTTAGAGACTATATAAGTACAATAAATATAGAACTGGAACCTTTTATGAAAGTAAGGATTGCCCGGGAAACTGATATAGACAAATTACTCCAGTATGATAGCAATCTATATGAAACGCCGGAAGAACTGAAATACATGGTTCACAACAAGATGGTATATATGTTCGAGAAAGAAAGTGTACTTATCGGTTGTGGTTTCCTTATCAGGGTACTGCCGGATAGAAAATATTATGATATAGGCATGTGGGTAAATCCTGAATTCAGGAAACAAGGCTATGCCAGCTTAATAATCTCACATCTCAAAAAGCTTTGTTTCAGCCATGGATACATCCCTGTTTGCGGATGTGCACTGGAAAATATTGCTTCCCGCAAGGCACTTGAAAGAAACGGTTTCATCTCAAAACATGCAATTATAGAATTTGAAGTGTCTTATCATGAATCATAAATCTGATTTCGACCGGTGAAAACGCTGATTGTTAAGAGCCACTGAAACTTATATCCTCAAATAATAACGAAGGAATCTGACGCGGTGACTGAACAGAGAAGGGGTCGTTTCCAATCTCTGCCAGCTTATTCCAGAGTTCAAGCATATTTCCCGTAATATTCATCTCACTGACGGGTTGTATAATCTTCCCGTTTTCAACGAGAAAACCTTCTATTCCGAAGGAAAAATCTCCTGTTGTATTGTTAGTATTTCCTCCGTTGAATCCTGTTACCCATACCCCTTTAGATATAGATTTGATTAATTCATCCAGATTCTTACTTCCTAACTCTAAAGTTAGAACCGACGGGGATGCTATAGTCGGATTTGTTTTTAGTTTAAGAGAGTTATAGGTGTCGATAAAATATGTTTGGAGCACACCACAATCAATAATTGTTTTTTCCTGGGTTGCGACACCTTCTCCATCGTACCACCGCGAACCAAACGTTTTTCTCAGATGAGGTTTATCTACGACGATAAGAAGGGGTGAAGTTATCTGTGTATCCAATTTATCCAGTAAAAAGGAGTTCTTTTGTTGCAGGGCGCTTCCGTACATAGCCGAAATCAAAGGGGCAAATAATCGGGATGACACCATATTGTCTACAAGCATCATATAATTGCCCGATTTTATTTTTGAGCGTCCTATCTTATTCAGAGCCCGCTCTAAAGCGATGGAGGCAATACCAGACTTCTTTAAGTCTACCCAGTCTATTTTACTATCATACCAGTATGAATCAAAACGGGTATCACCCTCTGTTTTTAAAGCGACTTCCGCAACAAGGCTGTACGCCGTATCCATCGTTTCACAGTCGAAACCGTTACTGTCGACCATATATTCGGAGCCATACCCGTCGCTATAAGTTGCAGATGCGGAAACGATGCGATCGTCTTTTGAATATACCTCTTGTACTGTATTAGCCATTAATTCCAGTTTCTCTTCAACTGTATACTCAAAATAATTTTTATCGAAGATTTCTAGGTCATCATTGGCTGTATTTCTAAAATATCTCGATGGATCGGGTAATTGCCTGCATTCATCCCGGGTAAGAAATCTTGTAGAAGCTATACTTTCGCCAATCACGTTCTCTAATTCTTTTTTATCTAGGCGGTTGGTAGACAGCGAGGAATATTTTCCTTCCACGAAAAATTCGATATATAGTTTGTTCTCCGTACTTTGATGAAGTTTGTCCAACTGCTCGTTTCGGTACTCGAACGAATTATTCCCGGATACGCTTAATGATACGCGCGCTGCAGAACATCCTTTTTGCAAAGAAAAATCCAGAGCCCATTGTGCGATATTTTTTTGTTCAGAAGTTATCATAATTTATATGCAGCCTCCATAAACTGACTGAATAGGAGACGAGGTATTTTTTTTAGTTATTATTGACCGAATAAGTGTATTGCATCCAGTGTTAGTTTAATTAAAAACAAGATGGATATAATAAATATGGCAATACTCACATCTTTGTATTTTCCAGAAAATATCTTGATTACCGTGAAGCTGAGAATGCCGAAGATAATTCCTTGTGCTATGCTGTAAGTGAAAGGCATAAATGTAATTGTCACGAATGCTGGTAAACTTTCGGTAATATCATCGAAGTTTATTTTTACGACAGATGAGATCATAAACAAGCCGACAATTATGAGGGCGGGTGCAGTTGCTGATGCAGGAACCATCAGGAACAACGGAGCGAAAAACAATGCTCCCAGAAACATCAAAGCAGTCCCTACTGCCGTAAGGCCTGTACGTCCGCCGGCTGCTACTCCGGCCGTACTTTCTACATACGATGTTACGGTGCTTGTTCCGAATACTGCTCCTACGGTAGTCCCTAGAGCATCTGCAAATAACGCTTTCTTTGCCTGAGGGAAGTTCCCGTTTTTATCGAGGAATCCGGCTTTTGAAACTACGGCGATTAAAGTCCCTATTGTGTCGAAAAGATTAATAAGCAGGAAGGTAAACACCACAATCAGCATATCGAAAGTAAAGACCTGCGTCCATTCGAATTTTGCGAATATAGGTTCGATAGAAGGGGGGAGGCTGACTATTCCATTTTTACTTATTTCATCCAAAGGGTGGAATATTCCGAATATAGCGGCAAAAATAGTGGAGATAACAATTCCTATTAATATGGCTGCCTTTACATTTTTTGCTAATAATACACCGGCGGCAAAAAGCCCGATGAAAGCTATCCATACATTCGGATTGGACAAGTCTCCGATTTCCATAAATGTATGCTCATTCGCAACGATGATTCCGGCGCTTTTCATCCCTATCAGAGATATAAATAAACCGATTCCGACAGGAATAGCATCTTTCAATACCCGGGGAATACTTTTGAGTATAAGTTCACGGACATTGAAAAAAGTAAGGAAAATAAAGATAATCCCCTCGAGGAATACTGCCGTCAATGCGAACTGCCATGAATATCCCATTTTTAGAACCACATTAACCGCAAAAAATGTATTGAGTCCCATACCCGAGGCCTGGGCCACCGGGAGGTTGGCGAAGAAAGCCATGAACAAAGTTCCGCAAATAGCAGCTAAAGTTGTCGCCGTAAATAAAGCACCTTTATCCATCCCTGTTTCTCCCAGGATGCTGGGATTTACAATCAGGATGTAAGACATCGTAAGGAAGGTCACAACACCGGCAATAAGTTCTTTTCTTATATCGGTATTGTTTTCTTTTAGCTTGAATAGTTTTTCTACCATTGTGTATAAGTATATCAATTATTTAGAACGTCCATTTAGCCGCAATTGTTGGACATACATATAGTTTGTTTCTATAATTTGCATAAAAATTATTGCTGATCTCGATTTCTGTCCCGAATGCTAAATTTTCGGTTGTATTATACCAGAATTGTGGTTCGGTGAGTAGAATCACTTTCTTTCCCCCTTTGCCTGTTGCACGGTCTTTGTTTTCTGTCCATATATCGATAAATCCCGACAAAGTTACTTTATTGTCAAACAGATTGGTTCCCCATGTGGCAGTCCATTGTATATCGTTGCTCACTTTATCGAAAGCATTGTATTTGTATACAAGATAAGTGCCGATATTTACACTCCCGAAATTACGGTTGAAAGATGCCCCTGCCAGATAAGAATTCGGAATCGAAAAACCCGAATAATTATCAC
>DQAM01000306.1:0-6833 GCA_003523545.1 Dysgonomonas sp. | reverse complement strand
AATAATTATCACCTCTGACTATACCTCCTCTAAACTCAAGGTGGGCCATAACCGGGAGATTGCCGAGACGGATGTCACGCGATAGTTCGAGGTATGCGAGTCCTATATTTCCACGGCTCTGGTTAAAGTCGACATCGATGAATCCGAAAGTCGAACCCCATTTATCGGGTTTGAACATTTGGAAAGTTGCCGTAAAATAATTTTTCGGGGCCACATCGCTATGTAATGCTCGCCGGGGATCGAAATGTAATTGTATTTCCTGGGAATATGCTCCCAGCGCAGAAAGCAATACAGCAAAAGAAAGAATAATTTTTTTCACAGTTTGGTGTTTATTGGGTTATAATTCATATCAAAAAATGCGGGTTATTCTCCTCCGACAGTAAGTTTGCTTATCAATACCGAAGGCAGGCCTTGTCCGACCGGCATACTTTGCCCGTCTTTACCGCAAGTCCATGCACTTTCGTCTATCTTGAGATTGTTACCTACCATAGTTATATCAGCCAGAGCCTGAGGTCCGTTTCCAATTATATTTATATCTTTTACCGGATAAGTCAGTTTTCCGTTTTCGATAAGATAGCCTGTCTTGACAAAAAAGGTGAAATCGCCGACTCCAATCTGAACTTGTCCGTTGCTGAAATTGTCGACAAATATCCCTTGTTTCACCGAAGATATCATTTCCTGCTCCGTATTCATTCCCGATTCCATATAGGTTACTCGCATGCGGGGCATGGGCATGTGCCTGAAAGACTGACGCCTGCCGTTTCCGGTGGAAGCGATTCCATAATGTTTTGCACTGATGCGGTCGTGCAGATAACTTTCGAGAATACCGTTTTTTACGATATAGGTTTTCTGAGTCTCAATGCCTTCATCATCGAAATTAATAGCCCCGCGGGAATTCTCGATTGTACCGTCATCCACTACGTTGATGTTATCACTGCAAATCTTTTTCCCTAACGAATCGGAAAATATAGAAACATTCTTGCGGTTAAAATCTGCTTCGAACGCATGTCCGATAGCTTCGTGAAGCAGGATGCCCGATCCACCTGCACCCATTACGACCGGCATTTCACCGCCTTTGGGTTTTATTGCTTCGAACATGAGAGATGTTTGCGAAACTACCTCTCCGGCCAATATTTCTGCCAGTTCATCACTCAGGAATTCATATCCTTTACGGTAAGCGCGTGAAGCGTATCCGTTTTCTATAACTCCGTTTTGCTCCATGGTACAACTTACCGACATGATAGCCATCGGGCGGTAATCGCAGGTCAGCAGCCCTTCCGAATTGAAAAATAGAATACGTGATGTATTATCAATTAAGCTTATAGAGGATTTTATAACCCTGGAATCGAGAGCAAATATCCGGGAATTGAATTTTTCCAGATATTGTTTCTTTTCATTTACCGAAATGTCTTTCCAATCCTTTTGAATTTTATAATGGTTGTCAAAATATTTCTCCTCGATTTTAAGGGGGGATGTAGTATGAGGTATATTTGCTATTTCAGCTGCTGTATGGGCGGCTTTTAATAAGTCGGACAAAAAGGTGTTTTCAACATAAGCGTATCCGGTTTTGTCACCCGAAACTACCCGGATGCCCACTCCGAAGTCTATGGTCGAAGAGGCGCGGTTGACCTCGCCGTCGCGTAACGATATGGTATTGTAGAGAGTATGCTCGAAGAATAAATCTGCATAGTCGCCTCCTTTAGAGAGGGCTTCGCGGATTATCTTCTGCAAATCATCGGTACCGATACCGAAATGCGTCAACATTTCATTTATATGAGGGGTTGTATAATTACTTTTCCTTGTCTGCTAATTTCGAACTGCAAATTTAGTTTATTTTTACTCACCTTGGTTTATTATTTTAATCGGTATAAAATAAATAAGAAAAAAATAAATGGTAAATAACAAAAAGGTGTAGACAAATTATCATAAATCAAAAAGAGTTATTAGTTTTACAAAAAATAACTTAAAAACTACCAGCATGGACTTTAAAGATGTAATTAAACAATTATCAGAAAGAGTAGAAAAACTTAAAGATAATTTACAAACAGAAGAAGCAACAAAGAATGCTTTGGTTTTACCTATGCTTCAAGCTTTAGGATATGATGTATTTAATCCTTTGGAAGTAATGCCAGAGTTCATTTGTGATATTGGTACTAAAAAGGGAGAAAAGATTGATTATGCAATTATGAGTAATAATGAGCCGATTTTGCTTATAGAATGTAAACACTGGAATCAGCCCTTAACTCTACATGATAATCAATTGCTTAGATACTATCATGTGTCCAATGCTAAATTTGGGATTTTGACTAATGGCATTATGTATCGTTTTTACACCGACTTGGAAACACCTAATAGAATGGATGAGAAACCATTTCTTGAAGTTAACTTATTAGAATTAAAGTCTGCACATATAGAGGAACTTAAAAAATTTCATAAGGCCTATTTTAATGTAGATAATATCTTAAGTTCCGCTAATGAACTTAAATATACAAATGAATTAAAAAGCATTATAAATGAAGAATTTTCAAATCCAAGTTCTGAATTTGTAAAATTGTTTGCTAAGCAGGTTTATGATGGTATTATTACTACTAAGTTATTGGATCAATTCACCTCATTAGTGAAGAAATCAATTTCGAGTCTTATAAGTGATACTATATCAGATAGATTAAAATCTGCTCTTAAAACAGAATCAACTATAGAAGATAAGCAGAATGAAGAAATTTCGAAAGAGCAAAAAAATGAAAATGAGAAAAACAATATCGTAACTACTGAAGAAGAATTGGAAGGCTTCATGATAGTTAAAGCAATATTAAGAGAAGTTGTTGATATTTCTCGAATTGCACATAGGGATGCACAAACATACTTTGCTATTTTATTTGATGATAACAATCGAAAACCAATTTGCCGATTATATTTTAATTCTCAAAATAATAAGTATATAATAACATTTGACGAAAATAAGAAAGAAACACGGCATAATATAGACAGTCTGGATGACATATATAAATATTGTAACGAATTAAAGAGAATGGTTAAGTTTTATTTGGAACAATGAGTTAAAGAGGCCCCGGAAAGGGGCTTTCTTCATTTTATAACTACTGATTATATATAAGCTGTGTTTATTTGAACGGATTTTGCAAGTAATTTAAGTAAATAAAATCATCTGAGGTATGGATAAAAATAAATCGGGATATGATTCTTTCCGCAAAATACTTTTCATTGTAATAGCTGTTTTGTGCTTATTCCCATTTGTTGAACCGCCATTGGCTCTTTTAGCAGGATTTATTTTTTCTTTTACTTTAGGACACCCCTTTCTGAAACTGAACCGTAAACTAACCAAAATATTATTGCAGGCATCTGTTGTCGGGCTTGGATTCGGAATGAATATTTACGAAGCTGCCGAAGCGGGCAAAGAAGGTTTACTCTTTACCGCTTCCACCATTATACTTACTTTGATAGTCGGACTTTTACTAGGCAGGTTTCTGCGTGTATCAAACAAAACGAGTACATTGGTATCGTTCGGTACAGCTATCTGCGGAGGAAGCGCTATTGCAGCGATGACCCCGATAATAGATGCCGACGAAAACGAAACATCCGTATCTCTTGGGATTGTTTTTGTGCTAAATTCCCTTGCCTTGTTTATATTTCCTATCGTGGGGCATTTGCTTAATATGTCTCAGGAACAATTCGGATTGTGGGCTGCTGTTGCCATACACGATACTAGTTCGGTTGTGGGTGCGGCTCAGAAATACGGTGATGCTGCACTGCATCTTGCTGCGACCATCAAATTGGAACGAGCATTGTGGATTATACCTTTGTCTTTATTGGGAGCAATTATTTATAAAAAGAAGGGCAGCAAAATTTCCATTCCTTATTTTATATTCCTGTATATCATCGCAATGCTGATTAATACTTTCGTGCCCTTTGTGCAGGAAGTTAGCCCTTACATCGTTACAGCTTCGAAAAGGGGATTGACCTTGACATTGTTCCTTATCGGAGCCGGACTAACTCGTGAATCTCTGAAAAGCATAGGATTTAAGCCTTTTCTACAAGGAGTAATTCTTTGGATTTGTATTTCGGTTTGTTCCTTATTGGTTATTCTGAATTATAACTTGTAACCTGTGGTACCTCTGAAGGTATATCCCAAACATTTTTAAAATAGTTTGATTATAGATTGGTTTATGGATTGTACTATAAATATATACATTCGTTGAAATTGACCGATTAAGGCAATATTTATCATATTTTGACTTATTGTTAATTATTAATTTGATTAACTTTGGGTCAGTTTTATAACCTTAAAGAAATAAAAATTTCAAATTATATATCTATCAATAAACTAATCTCAGATTATGAACCTTACCTTAAAACGTTTTGTTTATTCTTTCCTGTTAGTTTCATTTTCTACATTCATTGCTGATGCCCAGGATAACTTACCTTACTGGAAAGATGTAGATGTGATAGCTGTCAACAAGGAAGCCCCCCGCACTACTTTTATGACATACGACAATGTCGGGAGTGCAGAACAATCGATGGAAACTCCTTCTTTCGACTATTCTAAAAGCAAATATTTCCAGTCACTTAACGGTACATGGAAATTTTATTTTGTAGAGGCTTATAAAAATCTTCCGGATAATATAACCGATGCCAATGTAAGTACATCCGGATGGAGTGATATTCAGGTTCCCGGCAACTGGGAATTGCAGGGGCATGGCGAAGCCTTTTATGTAAACCAGCCTTACGAATTTGCTACCTATAATCCGACTCCTCCGTTATTGCCCGAAGAGAATCCGGTAGGTGTTTACCGCCGTGATATCGATATACCTGCCGACTGGATGAACAGGGATATATTTCTGCATCTGGCAGGGGCAAAATCCGGTGTATATGTGTATGTAAACGGTAAAGAAGTAGGATATAGTGAAGACTCGAAAGACCCTGCCGAATTTAAGATTAACGATTATGTAAATGCAGGAAAAAATGTACTGACTTTGAAAATATTCCGCTGGAGTACCGGTTCGTGGCTCGAGTGCCAGGATTTTATGCGGATGAGCGGTATCGAGCGCGATGTGTTCCTGTGGTCGCAGCCTAAAACTGCAATTCAGGATTTCAGGGTTAAATCTTCACTCGATGATTCTTACAAGAACGGTATATTCGCTCTTGGCATCGATGTGAAAAATACGAATAATAACGACCGGAATGTCGTTGCGAAATACGAACTGAAAGACAAATCGGGTAAAGTTATCGCATCTTCTTCACAAAATCTGACAGTCAAAGCTAACAGTAAATCTGCTGTTAATTTTGACTATACTTTAAATAATGTATCTGCATGGACTGCCGAAACTCCTAATCTTTATTCACTTGTTATGACTATTGAAGAAGGTGGAAAAGTACAGGAAGTAGTACCTTTCAGAGTTGGTTTCCGCCGTATCGAAATCAAAGATAGTGACATCATGCTGAATAAAAAACCGTTGCGTCTTTTCTATGTGAACGGTCAGCCGGTCAAATTGAAAGGTGTCAACATCCACGAAACAGTTGCAGATGGCGGTCATTATATCCGTCCTGAGCAGATGCAGCGCAATTTCGAAATCATGAGACTGAACAATATCAATTCAGTACGTTTGAGCCACTATCCGCAGGACAGGAAATTCTACGAAATGTGTGATGTTTTCGGATTGTATGTGTATGATGAAGCGAATATAGAATCACATGGTATGTATTATACCATTTATCAGGATGATATGCGTAAAGGTGCAGTAGGCCATGAAGATAAGGGTAAAAGAGGTACTCTGGGACACAATCCCGATTTTCTTGAAAGCCATCTTTCCCGCATCAGGAATATGTACGAGAGAAATAAGAACTATGCTTCATTGACGATATGGTCATTGGGTAATGAGGCCGGTAATGGTTTCAATTTTTACAATGCTTATACGTTATTGAAAGAGCTGGATAAAGATTTGATGGCCCGTCCTGTATGTTATGAAAGAGCTCTGGAAGAATGGAATACAGATATGGTTGTTCCTCAGTATCCTTCAGCTGCATCATTCGAATATTACGGTAGAAACGGACGCCGTTCCGAACACATGAATAACCGCCCTTATGTCCCGTCTGAATATTCTCATGCTATGGGTAACTCCAGCGGTAACTTATACGACCAATGGGTGCAGATTTATAAATATCCCAACCTTCAGGGCGGATATATATGGGAATGGATCGATCATGCGGTGGATTATGTAAAAGACGGAAGAAAGATTTGGGCTTATGGAGGCGACTTCAAAAAAGACCAGCCTTCGGATGGTAACTTTGTTGCGGACGGTATTGTGAATCCCGACCAGGATCCGCATCCTGCTATGTCGGAAGTAAAATATGTACATCAGAATGTCGGTTTTGAAGCAGAAGACTTATCGAAAGGTGATGTCAAAATAAAGAACCGTTTTTATTTTACCGATTTATCGAATTATACGATAAAGTATAAGCTTCTTGAAAATGAAAAAGTAATTAAGGAAGATATTCTGAAAATTAATATTCAGCCTCAGGACTCTTTAGTTGTAAATATTCCTATGGCAGCCCAGCTTAAACAGAAACCGGGAGTCGAGTATTTCCTTAAGTTTGAAGTGACAAGCAATCAGACTGAACGTCTGGTTCCGCAAGGCCACATGGTAGCCCACGATTTATTTGAACTGCCTGTTAAGGGTGAAAAAAGAGCTTATACCAATACAAGCGGACCCCGCTTATCGATTTCCCAAGAGGGGGATAAAGTTGAGATTACTTCTTCAAAAGTGAATTTCGTATTCGATAAGAGATCGGGAGTAGTTACTTATTATAAAGTAGACGGA
>DQAM01000082.1:3258-5379 GCA_003523545.1 Dysgonomonas sp. | reverse complement strand
AATGCGGATACAGATGCCGGAATTATGTCGGGAGCAAAAAAATGATTTTTTAAGATTTCAGATTCATTATTTTCACTATTCTCTTCTATTAATTAAAGGTTTAAGTGCTTCGGTAGTTTAATTGCTATCGAAGCATTTTTTTTCGAAAAAAGCAGTAAAGCAGTGAGTACATTTTGCCATGTTATTCAGTATTTTATATAAGAAAGTATAATAACATACAAATACCATAGTAATTTACAGTGAAAACCACTATTTAACAAATTAATTTTATAATCCTAAAAATTTTAATCATGAAAAAAGCTTTCAAAACTCTGCAAATCTTTCTATTGATTTCCGGACTTCTTTTTTCGTTCACTATGTGTTCTGATGATAACACAGACTCACCTCCCGAGGTAGAAGTTCCTGAACCGAATTTTGATCCAGAAGAAATCCTCGATGACATTAAGATCCCTGTAAAAAGCGGGACAGCTTCTTCTTTCCATGTAGGTGAAGAAATCGAAAAATCATTCGACGGCGATCCGTCCACTATGTACCATTCAGAATGGGACAATTCCGCTGAAGATTATTTTCCCATAACACTGACTTACAATTTCGAGAAAGCAGGGACTATGGACTATCTGGTTTATAATCCCCGTACTAGTGATACAAACGGACTTTTCAAGGAATTCGACCTGTATGTAGCCACTGAAAAAGAACCTACCCTTAAATTATACAAAAGTTATGATTTCAAAGGAAGTTCTACCGCAAGCCGTATAGAGTTCAGCCCGGCATTGGAGAACCCTACACAAATTCAGTTTGTAATTAAATCAGGTGCCGGAGACAATCAAGGGTTTGCCAGTTGTTCTGAAATGGAATTCTTCCAAAAGAACAATGAAAATTTCAATTATCTCAGAATTTTTACAGATGAAACATGTACCGTACTGAGAGATACAGTTACCGAGAATACCATCAACTCGATTAATAATAAATTTTTCAAGCAACTGGCCACCGATATTTTCAAAGGTACTTACGCAACAGAGTTCCGCGTGCAAGAGTATAAATCCTGGCAGCATCCCGATATTATGGCTAAGATAAACAAGACAAGCACATATGGATTACGCGACAACCCGACAGGAATCTATGCACAAACGGGAGAAGAAATAATGATCTTCGCCGCCGATATGGAGGGGCAATCTTTAAGCGTCCTGATTCAGGAATCCGGTAAAAAGCTCGACGGAACGTCTTATCCTTTATCCAAAGGAATGAACAAGATAAAAGCAAAAAATCCCGGGTTGCTTTATATTATGTATTATACTGAAACAGGGAATGAAAAACCTGTAAAAATCAATATTGCATCCGGTACTATTAACGGATACTTCGACAAAACCAAGCACAAAAAAGAAGACTGGGCCAGACTTTTGGATGCAGCTACATATGCCGATTTCGATGTTGTCGGTAAATATGCGATACTTACATTCCGCACCGAAGCTTTCAAACAATATACCCCCGATGGATTAGCTTTAATAGAAAAATACGATGATCTTGTCTATCAGCAGCAGGATTTCATGGGATTAGTCAAATACAACAAAATGTATAAAAACAAAGCTCATTTTCTGGTAGTAGACGACGGCTATATGTATTCCGGCGGATATCATACCGGATATCATGCTGACACACAAAAGGAAATTCTTAACCCCGATATATTGGGTACAACTGCTGTATGGGGCCCGGCTCATGAATTAGGGCATACGCACCAGACACGTCCGGGACTGAGATGGGCAGGAATGGCAGAAGTAACCAATAATATCCATTCGTTATATATACAGACATTGTGGGGAAATCCTTCAAGACAAATCACCGATAATCGTTACAATACAGGTTTTAACTCGACTATTGTAAACGGATTGGCTTTGAACGACGAATCCGATGTATTTTGCCGTCTTATCCCCTTCTGGCAATTGAAGTTATACGTAATGGATGTACTTAAAAAAGAAGACTTCTATAAGGATATATATGAGTTTATGCGTGTAAATCCTGATGTATCGACCAATAATTCCGACCAGGGACTATCCCAATTGCAATTCGTTAAAGTCGCTTGTGATATAGCACAACTTGACCTGACTGAATTCTTTGAAATATGGG
>DQAM01000082.1:0-3158 GCA_003523545.1 Dysgonomonas sp. | reverse complement strand
AATTCTTTGAAATATGGGGATTCCTGAAACCTATAGATAAAACGTTAGATGATTATGGTACTTATCATTTCACTATCACACAAGCAGAAATAGATGCAGTGAAAGCTGAGATTGCGGCAAAAGGTTATCCTAAACCAGCTCATAATCTGCAATATATAACGGACGAAAATACGGCTCTGTTCACATCCGGTACAGGCATTACAACCGGAACGGCCGTTGCGTCGGGTAATAGCATTACATTCGAAGGATGGGGCGGCGTCGCTGTATTCGAAGCCTATAAAAACGGCATACTCGACCGTATCTCGATGAACAACTCCATGGGGCTTACGGGAGACGTATCCGAATATGAAATTTATGCGGTAGGATCTACCGGAAATAAGGTAAAGGTGGATGTCACTACTACCGGAGGTAAAATCGGAGTAAGTAGTGCAGAGGCTTCTGTATCGCAGCCGGGCGAAGGAATCGATAAGTCTTTTGATGGTAATTATTCAACTATGTATCATTCTCCATGGACAAGCAAAGATGAAGACTACCCTATACTGCTGACATATAATTTCAAAAATGTATCTCAAATGAGCCACATTATATATCACCCCCGTGCTACGGGTAATAACGGTAAGTTTCAGGATTTCGACTTATATATTGCCACCGAAAGCAATCCTACTTTAACAAAGTATGACAGCTACAATTTCGAAGGAAGCAGTGAACCCAGCCGGATAGAATTTGCCACTCCGATAGTAAAACCGATTCAAGTACAGTTTGTAGTGAACAAAGGTGTAGGCGGATTTGTAAGTTGCGCTGAAATGGAATTTTACAGAGAATAATAATTTTACAAGACTATTTTTTAATAAGAGGGGAAGCATTCCAGTGTGCTTCCTCTCTTAATTTTAATATCTATATTTAAGGCTTTAGAACAAGTCCGTATTTCTTTTTACCATTCATTTTTATAACTAACGGATTATGAAACCGTACATGCCTCACGTATTCTGTTTCATTTACAGCCGGCTGGGAATTGAGAAATGCTTCGTTGAATGTCCCTCCATCTTCCATGTAAGAATTGATTGTAAAATATCCGACCCCAAAAGATGTCAGGTTCTGAAAAAAATGGGTTCCCTGGCTGGGTTCTATCCTGTAATTCTCCAATCCGGACTCTACCAGCAAACGGGCATTGGTCACATCTGGCCATTTCACGGGAATACCCAGCCATGGGTCGCTGCTCCCCCACCGTCCCGGGCCGACAAGGATGTAGCCTTTATCGTCATCTGTAAATTGCTTATTAAGTATTTGTATCTCTTTGGCAACCGCGGGATTGTTTGCCGCATTAAAACCTTCTGATTTGACATATATAATATCATATACATCGTCTATGATGCCGTTCCCTAATGCCATATTCGAAGTCAGTACAGTATCCTGCTGAGGAATCAGGCTTAAATCTTCGTTCATCACCTCTTTATTCTGTACCACAGGCCTTATTTGCAAAAGATAAAATGCCCCCCTTTCTTTATTCAGAATATTCACTGCAAATTCAATTTCTACCTCACGTCCCATTTCTTCACGTCCGATACTTATTACCTTCTGCAAAGTTTCGGCTAATGGGAACAGATGGTGTTTCAGAATATTTGCAAATGTTATTATTTTGCCGCCCCCTTCATAGTATCCGTCGTTTATTACCTGGTCGGCAGGATCATATGTAGAAGCAATATAACGTATCGAGTTATCCGATACAGCATCTTTTATCCTTAATTTCAATAGATTAAACCCGTCATTTATAGAAAATTCATTTGTAATATCCTGCATATCCAGGGCATAAAACTGCCTTTGAGTCTCTTTGAGAGTAAATTCCAAAGTACTCAGCTGCAATATATTATTAGGATGGTATGGCGAGAAACGCAAGGTTACGCCTCCATCTACAATGTATTTGCCTAGTCCCAACGCTATATTGGCAACTCCTTCTTCGGGTTGTTCATAACCGATAGGATAAAAATTAAGAGAACGTAAAACACCCGAAACTGTCGGATAGAATCTATTTCCATACCTGCTTCCTACTACTTCCTGCAAAACGATCGCCATTTTTTCCTGATCGATTACGTTCTGCGTAGCATTCATATAAGCCTTACTGTCTTTAAAAAATACAGAAGCATATACCGATTTAACTGCATCGTGTATCAATTTGAGCATCTTATCCTTATTGCCCAGACTCGGAATCATATAGGTTGAATATATTCCCGCAAAAGGCTGGTAATAAGAATCTTCCAATAAGCTCGAAGAACGGATAGCTAAAGGAGATTTAATTACTTCCAGAAAAGCCAGAAAATCTTCATCCAGCGTATGGGAAAGTTCAGCCCTTAAGAAAGCCTGCAACATTTCTTCGTCCGATATATCACTCATAGCTATCGGGTAAAGCTTATTTTTCTCCATAAACTCATCAAAAACATCGGTACAAAGGACTACCGTCTTCGGTATAATTACTGGGAAATTTTCATTCTCATTGAGTTCCATGTGGCTTTTAACGATATTCCCCAGAAAAGCCAGTCCACGTCCCTTTCCTCCTAATGAACCGTTACCTATACGGGCAAAGTTGGAAAACTCATCGAATCGGTCTTTTTCGAAAATCGCTATTACCCCTGTATTCTTCATCCGGCGGTATTCGAGTATCGAATCATATATCACTTCCCTACCCTCAGCCGGAGTATGATCGTTATAATCAAAGTTCTTAATCAGCTCGGCTATGGGAAACATAGCCCGGGAGTAAAAAAAGCGTGAAAAATGATTGTGCGACATGTGGTACGCCATCGAACTATCGGGTATTTCCTTGATTATTTTCTGCAAGTCCTTCAGGCTTTTCACCCTGAATAGCTCTTCGCGGGTATCAGGGTCTATAATCACAAAATCTCCGAAGCCGAACTTATCCATTATCTCGTTGCGTAAGTCGATCGGAAAGCTTTTGGAATTTTTATCGATAAAACTGGACTTCATTTCATCTGCATATCTCTTGTTGTCCGGATCAGATGAATTGAAAATAATCGGCAAAAAACGGTCTTTAGTCCTTATCCACTTCGTCAACTTATAACCCGCAAGTATATCCTTCTCACCTTTCCGCATATAGCTCATATCGGTTACGATACCGAGCATATTATTCTCATACGATCGGAAGAGCG
>DQAM01000079.1 GCA_003523545.1 Dysgonomonas sp. | reverse complement strand
GACATTTTTGAATGTGTTCTCTTAGTACTTCAGGGTACATGGAACCAGCACCGATAAGTCCTAATCCGCCTGCGTTGCTTACTGCAGAAGCCAGTCTCCAACCACTGCACCATACCATTCCACCCGATATAATGGGATATTTTATTCCGAATAATTCTGTGATTCTATTTTGCATATTCTCTTTTTTATACAAATATAGCGATTTCAGAATTAAGAGTGCAGAGATATAAGATATGTTTAGAAAAGATATATTAAAGTTGAAATAAATGCCGGTTTTTAATTAATTTCAAAAAACTCATTCATTTCATTCAGCATTTTCTCTTTTGGTTTATTTTGATTTCTGATTGTATAAAATATATTATTGACTGATTTATCGATTAATTTGCCTTCCCGTATTTTCATCAGATGCGGAAATCTTTTATAGTATCTTAAACCGTATAAAGCATGAGAGATAAATTCTTTTGCATATGCAGATTCTACCTTTTTACCGTTTAAATATACGATATCTATTCTATCGGATAAATCGGGTAAAATATAGGTTTCTATGTATTCTTTTGCGTTTTTACGGTTGTTATAACAAAAAAAGTTTTTTCCTTCATTCTGTAATAAGAATTTGGAATACTTGCGTTCGAATTTTTTACGTTGAAAATAACCGAAAGGATAAAATATTAATATCAACGGAATCACTAATACTGAAATAATTATCCCGAATAAAATAAATAAAAAACCAACGAATTTTTCTGATATATTTTTCACATAAATTTAGTTTTACTCTTATTTAAGTACTATATTATCATCTATAATATTGTATTCCATATATTTGCCAATAGCAGGCGAGTAAACTGAGAAGCTGTTCATATTATATAGCGGAGCATATAATTTGAATGTACAAATATCCGTTGCGGTTATCAATGGATTATCTCTTAGATGACTGTGGGTCACACTGATAATCATTTTGTCATCATGTTGAATATACGCAGGGATGAGGCGAGAATGAAACTTTTTATAACTTTCAATATTTCCGTTTTTATCGGAAATAAAAAGATAATCGTTACCAAAGGGTATTATGTCCGATTGGGGTGTTCCTGTAATTATATATAACTTGTACAAATCGGCAAAAGGTAATAATATTAGATTGAGATTAAAACCATCTGGCACTCCGACTTCATATTTATCGGAAGATATATTTTCTATTATTTTTCCACGAATGCTGATTAGCGCTTTTTCTTTATTGGATAAAGGCCTTTTTTCTGTTTTGATTACATACGGATTTGTAAAATCATCTTTAAAAATGTATTCTGCAATAGAAGTTTCAAAATTTTCTCCCAAAATAATAGTATGAATTCCTTCATCTGTTTGATATACGAAATAACCGCGAAATCCAAGTTTTACCTCATCATTAGCAATAGCTAAATCACAACCATTCCAGGCCGCCTTCTCATATTGGTAAAGCATATTTGCTTCTTTGAGGATAGAATCCAGTTTTGCCGTTAATTCTTTTTCCGGTAAACTTATCGTTTGAGAAACCAGTATACTGGAGAATAAAAGCAGGCATAGGACTAATAAATTCTTTTTCATGGTAATTTGTTTTACTACTATAGATTAAATAGAAATTCAATTTCCATAAGAATCTTCGTATAATGTGTTAGAAAAATTATCTATACGTTTTATTGTAAAACCTACAGGTGCCATTAATTCTCCATAATCATACATGTTTATATATATAGAAACCGTGTCTTTAGAACCTTCCCATGTAACTCTGTAATTATCCAGTGGAGCCACTCCCATGAGGCCCTTTTCGCTTTTTACGGGACAACAGCTTCCTGCCCTGTAATAACTCACCTTTTCACCGTTAGGTCCAGCTAATGCATTCAGAAAACGCCTTTCGTTTAACGGTCCTTCTCTTTTATCTGAACCTCCTACTTGAACAGCATTTTTTTCGGAATAACCGTATGTTTTGTCTTTTGATATCTTAGTCAATAAAAATGTCTGATTGTCTAAGAGTTTTCTCTCTGTATTTTCTACCGTAACCTTTTTAGAGGCTGAGCATGAAACAAGCAATAGGAATAAAAGGGTCAAAAATAAATTTTTCATCTTGCATATATTTAGGTCAACGTAAAATACGAATATACAATTTTAAACCAAATTTCTTTATAATCTGAATACTATTGTATGACAAATCATTTAATTTGCAGACAAATTATAGAGTAATGAATAATAAAACCGATAAAATGAATTTTTTAGAATCCGCTTTTAAACCAAAAGTCTCGTTTTGGTATTATTTCTTAGTGTTGGTATTAGTGTATTTGGTAATGAATGTGATAGGAGCCATTCCTCTCACTGCAGTGATTATGAGTAAAATGTTTCAGAATATGCATTCCATGGGAGATGTGCAGAGCCTGAGCGAAAGTATGAAGCATATAGTTAATCCTTCTTATTGGGAAATTTCTAAGAATTTGTTTCTTATCCTAATGCTTTTCCCCTTTATTACGGGAATTATCGCTTTGTTGTTGTTTATAAAACCATTTAACAAGAGACACTATCTTACAATCATAAACGGCACAAAGAGAATCAGATGGAGCAGAATAGCATGGGGTGCAGCCGTATGGGCAGGACTATCCATCCTATATATGGTTGTAGAATATTCCTTAAATCCTGATAATTTTAAGCTGCAATTCGAATCGTCGTCATTTCTGGTGCTGTTTATAATCACAATTTTCATGATGCCGATACAGACTTCCTGTGAAGAATTGGCATTCCGTGGTTATTTTGCGCAGGGAATAGCCGGAGCAACAGGAAGCAGATGGCTGGCACTGGTAATACCTTCGGTGTGTTTCGGATTATCCCACAGCTTGAATCCCGAAGTCTCTGCGCACGGTTTCGGACTAATGATGTCACAATATATTTTTATCGGCTTGCTGTTCGGACTAGTATCTATACTGGACGACGGCATTGAATTAGCCCTAGGAATGCATGCGGCTAATAATATGTTTCTGAGTTTATTTGTAACCAATCCGGATTCTGTTCTGCAAACACCTGCCGTTTTCGAACAACAAACCATTTATCCTGTAAAAGAACTTATCGTCTTGATTATAACTTCTATTATTGCATTTGTAATATTCTACAAAAAATTCGGATGGAATTTCCGCATTATGAATGAAAAGGTTCTACCCCAACAGACACAAGAGTTGCCGATAAATAATTAAGCCGTTTTGCTAATATTTTTAGCTTTCTTATTTTGTGTGATTATAACTATCGTTACTGCAAAAATTATTAGCAGTATTCCCAAAAAAGTATTCATTTTAAATGATTCGGAAAAATATAACACACCTACCGCAACGGCAACCAGCGGTTCCATAGAACCCAAAATTGAAGTAATGATAGAACCTGCATACCTGACAGCCAAGATTAGTGTCAGATTGGATACTGCCGTTGGAAGAAAGGCAAGCAAAAACAGCCGGAATCCTGCACTGGCTTCAGTGATTGGTTGTATACCGACCGATGTTACGTTGTTAATAAAAAATAGAAAAACAGTGCTGAAAAGGAACATATAAAAAGCCAATATCAGCGAAGAAACCGCAGATACTGACGATTTGTTGATGGTGACTATCGTTATGGCATAAGTAAAAATCGTGATGGAAGCGATAAGCACGCCTGTCATATCCAAAGTGCCCGAACTGTCCCAGCATAAAAGCCCGACTCCTGCCAGCGACATAACGGATGCAGCAATAAGCATGGGTGATTTGGATTCTTTAAACAAAGCAGTCATAAAAAATACAACAGCTATAGGATACAGATAATGTATAGTGGTGGCAACTCCGCTGGGAATAAGCTTGTATGAATATTGCAGGCAGAAAGATGTAAGCATGTAATTGGCCCCGAGAAAAGCAATAATGTATAGTTGACGGCGTGTTATGCGGAAGTTTTCTTTCCTAATCAGGCAGATTGCTCCGATAATCAGAGCCGAAAAGAAAAAGCGGTAAAAGAGTATCGATGACAATTCCATTTGATTGTCTGTCATCAATTCGATGGTAAATAAGGGAATGAGGCCGAATGTCCCCGACGAAATCAAAGCATATATAATACCTTTCGGATTTTTCATATGGCAGTCATAAATTGAGTGGGCAAATTTACATGCTTTATTTGATCTTATGAAAAACTCTCTTATATTTCGTACTAAAACGATTATCTTTGTTACCGGAGATAATTTAAACTACAAAGAATATGTATCTTATACGTAATGCCGCTATCATCAACGAAGGGAGAACTTTTATCGGATCAGTTCTAATAAATAATGAATTCATCGAAAAAATTTATGAGAATAATCAAGTACCCGAAGCTGTATTGAACCGGTCGAATATAATTGATGCAACAGGTTTGTGGCTTATACCCGGAGTGATTGACGATCAAGTTCATTTTCGTGAACCCGGTCTTACACATAAAGGGGATATAGAGTCCGAAAGCCGGGCGGCTATTGCCGGGGGGGTTACTTCTTTCATGGAGATGCCCAACACTAAACCTCAGACAACTACTATAGATAATCTGGATGCTAAATTCGAGATTGCCGCCAATAAATCGTATGCCAATTATTCATTTTACATGGGTGCCACTAATGATAATCTCGATGAATTGAAGAAAGTCAATAAGAAAGAGGTCTGCGGGATAAAAGTATTCATGGGATCTTCCACCGGTAATATGCTCGTCGACAACCGCAGGACGCTGGAAGCCCTTTTTGCCGAAATAGAGATGATAATAGCGGTTCACTGCGAGGAGGAGGCGATAATCAGAAAAAATATCGAATATTATAAAAAAGAATTCGGCGAAGACGTACCTATCAAATATCATCCTGTGATAAGAAGTGCAGAAGCCTGCTATGTTTCTTCTTCCAAAGCAGCCGAACTTGCCGATAAATATGGTACTCGTCTGCATATATTACATCTGTCTACTGCCCAGGAAGTAGGTCTTTTCGATGTAAAACCTTTGTCGGAAAAGAAGATTACAGGAGAAGCCTGCGTACATCACCTCTGGTTTTCGGATGAGGATTACGAAAAATACGGTTCGCTTATCAAGTGGAATCCTGCCGTAAAAACCAAAGACGATAAGGAAGGACTGGTTCAGGGACTGCTCTCGGATAGGTTGGATGTGATAGCAACGGATCATGCTCCTCACTTATTAGAAGAAAAACAGGGTGGAGCTTTGCAGGCAGCCTCAGGCGGACCATTAGTTCAGCATTCATTGCAGATGATGCTCGAGTTATCCAGGCAAGGTAAAATCTCGAGAGAAGATGTTGTAAACAAAATGTGCCATGCTCCTGCAGCCTTATTCCGTGTGAACAAACGCGGATATATACGTGAAGGGTATTATGCAGATCTTGTTCTTGTAAATCCGAATAAAGAATATACCATTACGCAGGACAACATTTTATACAAATGTAAATGGTCACCTCTCGAAGGACAGACTATGTCTGCTTCCATTGATAAGACTTTTCTTAATGGTCAGATTGCTTTTGAGAATGGTGTGGTAAATGAAGTCAGGGGTAAACGGCTTACATTTAACAATTAAATATATGAAAATATCTATTGTAAATGAGATTACGGATCGAGTAGTAGAAGCAGTGCATAATCTTTTGCCTCAGCTTTCTCCCTCAGCGGTTCTGCCCGGCAAAGATTATCTCCGGGAAATGATAATTTCAGGGGCATCCGTTTTATTTATCGCTGAAGACGAAGGAAAAATAGTCGGGATGTTGACCTTTGCAGTCTATTTAACTCCTTCGGGAAGGAAAGCCTGGATAGAAGACGTTGTCACAGATAGTAATTTGCGGGGTAAGGGGATAGGGCGTTTATTAGTGGAAGCTTCGTTAGACTATGCCAAAAAAAGGGGAATAAAGAAAGTAGACCTTACTTCGAGCGCAGCAAGAAAAGCCGCTCATGCCTTGTACGAAAAAATGGGCTTTCAGAAAAGGGATACCACTGTTTTCAGAATCGAATTGTGAATTATTTAATCTTATTTCTTGTTGCTGTTTAATATACGGACATAGATTTTAAACTATAACCTATAAATACTACCAAAATCATCTAATCAATGAAATTTAATCTACTTATTATATTATTCTTATTTATATTGTCGGGCGCAGGATGTTCGCACGATAAAACTCCGGCAGACTACTTGATAAGCCGTATATCAAATAATACGGCGAAAGGTATCCATACTGAAATTACAGCATCGGACAGTGGCGGCGATTATTTTGAGATAGATCAAAAAGATGGGAATATAATCGTAAGGGGAAACAATGCAAATAACGTTGCAACAGGAGTAAACTGGTATCTGAAATATGTGGCCGGTATACACATATCATGGAACAATCTGACTCAGAATTTCCCTGAAAACCTTCCTCTGCCGGAAACCAAGATTAGAAAAGAAACTACCCAGAATCTTAGGTATTATCTGAATTACTGTACTTTTTCGTATTCCATGGCTTTCTGGGACTGGGCCCGTTGGGAAAAGGAACTGGACTGGATGGCTATGCACGGCATCAACCTGTCTCTTAGTATTACAGGTAATGAAGTAGTTTGGTATAATCTGCTGAAAAGGCTCGGTTATTCCAAAGACGAGATCAATGAATTTGTTGCAGGCCCTGCTTTTATGGCATGGTGGCAGATGAATAACCTGGAAGGATGGGGCGGTCCCAATCCGGATGAATGGTATAAAAACTAGGAGATATTGCAGAAAAAAATAATATCCCGTATGCGGGAATTGGGTATAGAACCCGTACTTCCCGGATTTGCAGGAATGGTTCCCCGTAACATTGGAGAAAAGTTAGGCTGCAATATTTCCGATCCGGGTACATGGTGTTCATTTAACCGCCCTGCATTTTTGAAACCCGATGATCCTAATTTCGATACATTTGCCGATATGTATTATGAAGAGATGGAGAAACTATACGGAAGGGCTGGATACTATGCCATCGATCCTTTCCACGAAGGGGGAAGTACAGAGGGAGTAGACCTCAATGCCGCAGGACAGACTATAATGGGCGCCATGAAACGCGCTAACCCCGATGCAGTATGGGTGATGCAGGCGTGGCAGGCTAATCCCCGGAAGGCTATGATTGAAAATCTGAACAAACATGATTTGCTGGTACTTGATTTATATAGTGAGAAAATGCCCCAGTGGGGTGATACAAAATCGGCATGGCACCGACCCGAAGGGTTTAACGGCCACGATTGGTTATACTGTATGCTTCTTAATTTCGGCGGGCGCGTAGGATTACATGGACGAATGGACAGGGTAATCAACAGCTTTTACGAAGCCAAGGAACATCCTAACGGCAAAAACCTGCTAGGGGTGGGAACTACCCCCGAAGGCATTGAAAACAATCCTGTAATGTTCGAGTTATTATACGAATTGCCTTGGAGAAACGAAAAATTTATTAAGGAAGAATGGCTGGAATCATATATCAAGGCTCGTTATGGTAAATACGATGAGACGGTTGCCGAAGCTTGGTCTTTATTAGCTGACTATCCTTATAACTGTCCTGATGATTATCCCGGCGAAGGTACTGTCGAATCTCTATTCTGTGCGCGGCCCAGCATCAATCCCAAAAGGGCTTCTACCTGGGGTTCGGCTTTACTCTACTATGATCCCGGTTATACCCGCC
>DQAM01000067.1 GCA_003523545.1 Dysgonomonas sp. | reverse complement strand
CAGTAATGTTTTTTTTCGTCCAAAGGTCTCTTTGGGGTAGTATATCGATGTTTTTGATGTGAATCAAAGAAGCTATCGTGGATAAATATATATTTTTTGTATTAAATAAAAGCTGATTGTTTGAGAGAAGCGTTTGAGGACGGTTGGTAGTGAAATCAAAATTATCGGAATAAAGAAGCTTCCCTGATGTGTATGAGTTTTCATCGAGCCTAAACCCGTAAGCATGGAAACTGACATCCTGGAGCTGATAACGCGATTCGTCATTGTCCGTCCCTGCATAATAGGTTACAGTCGCATTCGTGAGGTTTATTTCTTCTACAGTAAGGACATCTATATAAGGAGCTATAAGCTCGTGGAGGGTTTGCGTGGAGTCCGATTGGGAAGTATTTTGTTTTTGATTATCCGAAGAGTCAGATTGATAAATGGTGACTTGCGGTTTCTGAATTTCGAAAAGTGAGAAGTTCAGTTCTCTGTAGCTTACGCGCCATACCAGGTTGATACCTTTGAAATGTATCTTATCTAGTGTGAAATTCAGGTAAGTCTTAGGCAATGAATCACCCAGCATATAACGGTTGAAAGTCTCGGGGTTAGGTTTGAAAATGACGCTGTCTATCTGCAATTCACCATTCCATATCCCGATTTTCAGGTCGCTGTATTCCAATTGGTAAAAGCCGTCGGTAGCTTCGGTTACTCTTTTACTTAGTTCATCTTTCAAAAAATTCTCGAGTCTATATGCCAGATACCAGTTGAGCAGAAACCCTATTCCAATAAGGATTACTGCTAACCACACTATCTTTTTAAATCCTTTACGCTTTATTATCGACATTGGAATTTTTTATTCTCATACTAAAATAGTAACAAAATAGGACCTTTTTAGTTTTTAACGGAATAAAATACAGTTAACTTTTTTATTTAAAATATATATATAGCTTTGCAATATAGTCACATAATAAGGAATTTTTCGAAAGGGGAGAATTACTTACAATATCTTATAAAAAGATATTAATAAAAAAGAGAGGACTTTTGTGTTCCTCTCTTTTTACTTATATGTCAGTATTTATTCTTATTGGGGTTGTCCGCCTCCTTGACCCTGGCCTCCTCCGCCACCGCCCATCGTATCGTCATTACTGATCGAACGGCGTGCTTTCTTTATCTGGCTTTTCATTTCTCCGAATTTGAAAGAAACATTAATGCCGAAATAGCGTACTTTATTAATACTTTCAGATAATTCATACACATCATTAGCATAAGTTTCGTTTTTATAAGTATTGGTATTAGTGAAAGGATTGGACGCAGAAAGTCTAATATTCAGATTATCGTTAAGAAAGTCTTTCGATAAAGAAAAACCATGATAATTATAGGAACTGCCATTGCTTTGCAGACCGATATATTTACTGCTTACCCCTCCGTAACCATTTAAACGGATCTTATAAGGGAAGGTATAACTGGCGTTCATATATACTCTTCCCTGCCAGCCTGAGTTTTTCAAGTTTAATTCCTCAGCACGTAAGTCTGAATAACTACCCGAAAGATTTCCATTAATACGTAGTTTTTGACTGGGTGTCCAATTTACATAAGTGTAAAGGTTTAATCTCCTGTTTTTTCCAATGTTTCTGTATGTCGTATTAATTATACTATTGTCATCCACAAAAATGAATCTTTCGATATTGTTGTTCGTGAAATCGTAAGATAGATTCGCATTAAAATTAAACTTAGGATTGAAGTAGCTGTAATTCATATTCACCGAATGCGATTTTACAGCATCCAATTCAGGGTTACCATAGCTTATCTTTGTTGAGTCTGTTGTATTGACAAATGGATTAAGATTCCAGATACTGGGTCGCCATATCCTCATATTATATCCTACCCGCATTGTCTGCATAGGCTTGATCTGATAGGTCGCAGTTGCAGATGGGACAAGAGTTGAATAGTTCTTTCCGAAGTTATCCGTTTCCGAACTAGGATATTTTCCTTCAACATCGGTGTATTCGTATCTTAAGCCTGCTTTAAATCCTACTTTTTTGACTTTTACGCTATATCCTAAATATGCCGATAGAATATCTTGGGTATGCTTGAATCTGTCATTCGGGGTATTTCTGTCGATCCACTTATCATTATCAAAGATTGATTTTTTACTTTCACTTTCATTCTGTCGGAGTATATATTTTACTCCAGTCTCCCAAGTATGGATCTTAGCAAATGGAGTAGTGTAATCTATTTGGAAAGTATGTTCATTCATTTTGCCATCCGAATATTGTCTGTCAATAGACTTCTTACCAGTTATATAATCCCGGGTATTATCCGAGGACCAATCTTCGGGTGATGTTCCGAAACGGTATGAGAAAGTGAGTAAACGGTCTTTAACTGTAGCAGAAGTACGTTGGTAATCAAAATTGATACCCGTATATCCATAAACATTTTCACCATCAGTAAGAAATTTATGGCTGGAATTAGTAGGATCCCCGTCAAGAACATTATAAAAGTTGACATCACTGGCAGAATTGTTTTTCCATTTTCCATGATAACGGTTGAAGCCTACATTAATTAGGTTGAGGGTATCTATTTCATAGCTCAGCTCACCTGAACCAAATTGACCAGTGCCTTTACCATCACCTTCTCCGTAGCTTTCCTGGTATTTGTTTTCCTCTTTGTCATATAACTCTCTAAAAGAATATGACGTACTTCCCGGACTTTTGTGTTGATATAAATTATAATATCCCATAAAACCGAATTTGCCGGCTTTAAGGGTTAGATTTGCTCCTAAGTTATATCCGCCACGCGTATCTACTCCTGTATTTACCCGGGCGTTGTATCCGACCATGGATGAGTTTTTCTGGGTAATGATATTGATAATTCCAGCTACACCTTCCGCATCGTATTTTGCACCCGGATCGGTTATGATCTCAATGTCCTTTACGGTATTAGCCGGCATACTTTTTAATATATCTTTCGGATTACTGGAAATCATATTCGATGGCTTGCCGTTCATGTAAATTTTGAAACTGGTAGAGCCTTTCAATTGAATATTATCTTCCCCGTCTACACTTACCATCGGTACTTTTTTCAACATTTCCAGTACGT
>DQAM01000475.1 GCA_003523545.1 Dysgonomonas sp. | reverse complement strand
TTACTGTTATTCGAAAGCCTGCACCATGGTTTAGCCTGCCTGCATATATATTTTATTTTTTGCTGTTAGCAGGGGGTGTCTATTTTATATTCAGATATGTTAACGATAAGGAGAAATTAAAAATGCAGCTTTATCTGGAAAATGTAGAAAAAGATAAAAAAGAGCAGATACATAATGCTCAGCTGCGATTTTTTACAAATATCTCCCATGACTTCAGGACTCCGTTATCTTTGATAATTGCGGCATTGGAAAGATTGAGACAGGACGGCCTTAAAGAATACTATTACCGCATTTTGAATGGTAATGCACAGCGGTTGCTCAATCTGGTAAATGAATTGATGGATTTCAGAACCATACAAAACGGTAAAATGAAACTGGAACTCCAGCCTCTGAATATAAATGAAGAGGTAAAAGAAATTGCGGCCGATTTTATTGATTATGCGCAGCAACGTGAAATAAAATTTGATATTCATCTCGACCACCGCATTTCATCCGAGATCTATATCGATAAAAGTATAATTGAAAAAGTAGTTATGAACCTGCTTAATAATGCCTTTAAATATACTCGTGTAGGTGGTTATATTACAATCGAAACCCGATCGGCAGATAATGAGTTCGTGTCTAAACATGAGAACAGCTATTCTATTACGGGTAATTCCGGAGTCAGCAAAATGTTTTATGTCATAGTAAGTGATACAGGTGTAGGCATATCGAAGGAATCGATAGCAAGTGTTTTTGAAAGGTTTTACAAAGTAAATACGGTAAATATGGATTCACATCTCGGAACCGGTATAGGACTGGCACTGGTAAAAAGCCTGGTTTTGCTTCACAAGGGGAATATATCTATATTCAGCGAAAGAGAGAAGGGTACTGACATGATTGTCGGATTTCCTGCTGATAAAAATATCTTCGATGAATCCGATTTTTTGAAAACGCAAGAAATAGAACAGAATAATAATGTGGAAACGGATAATGATACTGCATCTCTGGATATTGACAATCTGGAAGAGAAAGTGCTGCTTCCCGATCGGAAAAAAATATTGCTGGCAGAGGATAACGAAGATTTGAGGATGCTCATTGCCGAAGCTTTATCCCGGGAGTATGAAGTGATTCAGGCGGCTGACGGTTTGGAAGCCTCCATCCTGATAAAAAGCAAGGATGTAGACCTTATTATAAGTGATATAATGATGCCTCATAAGGATGGAGTCGCTTTGTGCAGCGAGGTCAAAAGCGATATAAATACTTCCCATATTCCATTTATTCTGCTTACGGCCAAAACCAGTCTGGAAAGTAAAATAGAAGGTGTTGATTCGGGTGCGGATATGTATTTTGAAAAGCCCATCGATTTTAATTATTTAAAACTATCTATCCAGAATATATTTAAGCATCAGCAGGACTTAAAGGAGTACTATGCTAAAAATTATTTTGCGGACAGTAGTGAGTTGTCTTCTAATGAAGAAGATAATAAATTCCTGAGGAATTTTATCGGATTTATAGAAGAACATATCGACGAATCTGAAATGGACGTCGGTCTGATAGCCTCGCAATTGTCTATGAGCAGGAGCAAGTTGTATACGAAAGTAAAAAAGCTTACAGGCAGATCGATTGTGGAATTTGTGTTGAGTTACAGGCTGCGTAAAGCAGCGAAGCTTATCATCGAGGAGAATATGAGCATGAAAGAAATAATGCTGCAGATCGGAATAGAAAGCCAACCCTATTTCACAAACTCATTCAAAAAAGAGTTTGGAGAGACTCCAACATCTTTTGCATCAAAATATAGGAAAAAGAAGTAATCGGGTAAAAAATATGAGGAAAAAGACAAATAAGCCGGCTTATGGTGAAATAAAATAACAAAAATAGTCAAAAGAGTAAATGTCCATTGATATGAATTCTTATTTTTGCTATAAAGTTCATTATTGGAAATGAAAATGAGTAAACGATTGTTAACTTTTACTAATATCTGGGTAATTATCTAAATACGAAATATTTATGCCTTATTTAACCGGTTTTTTGATACTATCTTTATTTTTTTCTTCACCTTGTGGAAACAAAAAGGAAGAGAACGTTTCTGGACAAGAGATCAGGAATAATATGAAAAAAGCTGCTGAATGGCAAATCAATAATTTTAATTATAAAACAGAGGGTAATCTTCATGATTACGGAATCGATGCATGGACAAACGGCGTACTATATGTAGGTATGCTGGAATGGGCTAAGATGGCGGATGATTCAGCCCCTTATTTTAAATGGCTTTCGGAAATCGGGGAAAAAAACAATTGGTCTATCCCTGCAAATTTTGAAAACTATCCCCGGTACAGCCTTTACCACGCAGATGAATTGTGTGTAGGGCAGTTTTATCTCGCTATGTATGACATATATAAAAAACCTCAAATGTTAGCTTCCACCAAAAATCGGGTAGATTGGATCATCGAAAATCCCGGTGACAGCGTGATGTCATATAAAAATAAACAACGGTGGACATGGTGCGACGCTCTATTTATGGCTCCGCCTGTTTACGCGCACATGTATATGTTGACAGGTAATGAATCTTATGTGGATTTTATGGATAAGGAATTCCGGAAAACATATGACCATCTCTACGATAAAGAGTATAATTTATTTTTCCGGGATGATAGCTTCTTTGATAAAAGAGAAGCAAATGGTAAGAAAATTTTCTGGGGTAGAGGCAACGGATGGGCGGCGGCCGGATTGGTAAATTTATTGAAAATCCTACCCTCAGGAAGCAGTTATAGGCCGTTTTATGAAGAATTGTTCAAAAAATTTGTATCACAGTTAGTACAATACCAGGATGCAGACGGTTTTTGGCATGCAAGCCTATTGGATCCGGATAGTTATCCTTCTCCTGAAACGAGTGCGACAGCATTGATTACTTATGCACTGGCGTACGGAATAAATCAAGGCTTATTATCTAGGACAGAATATTATGAGCCTGCACTAAAAGGGTGGAACGCTTTAGTGTCGGCATTGGGTGAAGATGGCAAATTAGGATGGGTACAGCCTATAGGAGCAGACCCGAAGAAAGTAACTGCAGACATGACAGCTGTATATGGTGTAGGAGCTTTTCTGATGGCAGGTACCGAGATGAATAGATTAATGGATAATTAATTAAATTAATAC
>DQAM01000474.1 GCA_003523545.1 Dysgonomonas sp. | reverse complement strand
CGAGATATGTATAAATGGATGTCAGGTTAAGTTTGTAATAGACGGGAAGCAACACATAAGCCACTATAATATATCCGAAGAAAAAGCCGAAAACCATCTGCATGTAGGTCATGTCGAATCTTTCGACCATGCCGGGTACGGAAACAAAGGTAACTCCGGATATAGACGTTCCTATCATCCCGATAGCAACGACGTACCAGGGAGATTTACGGTTAGCGCGGAAAAAGGCATCGTTGTCCGAACTTTTACGGCTGACTATATGCGATATCAGATACAAAACTCCGAAATATGCCAGAAAAATGATAAGTACGGTTATTCCCATCTATGTTTTCTTATTCTTTATCCAAGTGCATGAAGTAGTCCGTCAGCTCTTGCATTTTATCAAAACGGAGTGCATATTTTTCTGTATTGCCGAATCCCCACGAAATAAAAACAAAAGGGACATGTACCAGTTCACATTGTTTTCTGTCCGAATCGGTATCGCCTACGTACATAGGATTTTTGAGGTTATGCCTGTCGATAAGAATTTTCAGATTAATGTGTTTCGGCTGGAAGTTCATCCCGTACTCCATGTAATCGGTGAACAAATACTTTGTTTCCGTATAATTCATGAAATCTTTAATTCCGCCTTCCTGACAATTGCTCAGCATGAATAGTTTATAACGTCCTGATAATTCCTCTAGTCCCTCGAGAACACCCGGATATATCTTTCCACCCATTTCGGAAATAACTTCATGCTCTTTTTTTATAACATCGTTATATAGTTTTTCAACAGTCTCGGCAGAAGCATCGGGAATAACTTTATCGAATATCTGTTTCATTTCCATTCCCATGTAACTTTCGAGTTCTTCTCTGGTCAGTATCTTGTTTATGCCATTATCTTTGAGCACTTGTGTCCAACTATATGCATAGGTGTCTACGGCATCCCACAGGGTACCGTCCATATCGAAAATCAAGCTATCCGGTTTCATCAGGTAAAATTATAAATGAGAATCGGGAGGTAAAATTACTTAACAAAAGCGGATAAGACAAACCATTGTTGTTTTCTGTAACAATAATTTTATAAATTTGAAGATTGGTAGATATAATAAGGTGAAATATTTATGGCTTTTCTTACAGCAACTTCGATATTATCTGACGTAATAAGCGAACACTCCATCCTGATACCTGTCATCAATCGTTTTGGTATTAAACTCGGGCTTGGTGATAAATCTGTATCGGTAATTTGCCGTGATGCGGGTGTTAATACCGATTTTTTCCTGTCTATACTTAATACTTATCTGGAAGAAGATTTTTTTCCGGAAAAGAAACTACAGCAATTCGATATAGAATTGGTAAGTAATTATCTGAGTCAGACCGATTCATATTACATTCATTATCAGATACCTAATATAGAAAAACACCTCAATGCTTTTATTGCTATAAGTGATCCTGCCAATAAACAACTGGGATTGATACGTAAATTGTTCGATAAGTTTAAGAAAGAATTATCGGACAGGATAAACAAAGGATTATTGGACGATGATGCATCTTTAGCTCTTTTACATGATTTAAAAAACATTCTTATCAAACACATCTCGGGCAATTTTAACGAAAATCTATGCTATGCGGTTATTTTTACTATTGACAGCATGATTAGCGACCTGAGCAAACATAACAGGATACGCGACAGAATATTACGTCCTAAAATACAAGAGTTAGCCGATGCCGGGATAGATGACTGGAAAAATATGATAACCTCTAATCATTCCAATATACACGAGGAAGTGCAATCTATTTCTCCCCGGGAATTGGAAGTGTTAAAACTGGTCGCATTAGGATTTATGAACAAAGAAATTGCAGATAAGTTAAATATTAGTCTCAATACTGTACTATCACACCGAAAAAATATTACTGCCAAATTAGGTATAAAAACTGTATCGGGTCTCATATTCTACTGTATATCTCATGGTTATATTTCGGCTGAAGAAATTGAAATATGAAAAAATGTTATATATTTGTAAAATTATTGGGAATTAGTAGGGATAAATTTTATTTAAAAGTATTATTAACATGCTTGACACAAAAGAGCTTCGCATTGGTAACTATATACAGTATTTACCAATGGAATTTAAGAGAGTGGATAAAGGTACAGACATCGACATGCTTTCAGTAAAAGACGCTATGCCGATTGAATTATGTGAAGATGTATTGGTAAAATGCGGGTTTGTCAATTCAGGCAAAGAAGGAACGACCTGTTATTACCGACATTTGGATACATCTATCTGTATTGTGAAGGAAAGAGACCGGTATTCTTTTCGTTATACGGATAAAATCGGAGACTTTACACTAAGAAACAATGTAATCGTTCCCATTGAGTATTTACATCAATTGCAAAACCTTCATTATTTTATTACTGGAAAAGAACTGGATATCGCTATGTAGGTTATGTAAAAAAGAAAAGCCGGTATTCGGTACCGGCTTAATCAAGTCTCTTGTAAGATACTGGTGGAATCTATTTTTCTCTTATTATGATATTAATAGGAGTGCCCGTAAGATTCCAGTGTTCTCTTATTCTGTTTTCCAGAAAACGTTTGTATGGGTCTTTTACCCATTGTGGAAGGTTGCAGAAAAACACAAATGTAGGTACCTGCGTATTAGGTATCTGCGTAATATATTTTATTTTGATATATTTTCCCTTATTGGAAGGTGGTGGAGTATGCTCTATAATAGGAAGCATTATCTCATTAAGTTTATGAGTAGGTATCCTTACCTTCTTATTTTCGTATACATCTTTTGCCGTTTCCAAAACTTTCAATATTCTTTGTTTGGTCATTGCAGAAGCAAAAATAATGGGAAAATCGGTAAAAGGCGCTAAACGCTCGCGGATTGCATTTTCGAAAGTCTTAATGGCAATTAGCTCTTTGTTTTCCACTAAATCCCATTTATTAACACAGACAACTAAACCCTTGCGGTTCTTCTGGATGATAGAGAAAATATTTAAATCCTGACTTTCAATCCCTTTCGTAGCATCAATCATCAGAATACATACATCGGAATTTTCGATGGCACGAATAGAACGGATGACAGAGTAATATTCGAGTCCTTCTATTACTTTTCCTTTTTTACGTATTCCGGCAGTATCCACTAAGTAAAAATTCATATTGAACTTGTCGAACTTAGTATATATCGAATCCCGTGTAGTGCCTGCTATGTCAGTTACTATGTTGCGTTCTTCTCCAATCAGTGCATTTACGAAAGAGGACTTGCCCGCATTGGGACGTCCCACAATTGCAAAACGCGGAATATCTTCGAGTTCTTCGACACTTTCTTTTTTAGTGAATTTAGAGATAACTAAATCCAAAAGGTCGCCTGTTCCCGAACCATTTATCGCCGATATGTTAACCGGGTCACCCAATCCTAATGAATAGAACTCAGCCGATAATGCGTGCATTTCGAAATTGTCCGCTTTATTAGAAACCAGAATAATGGGTTTCTTCGAACGGCGGAGTATATTGGCTACGTTCAAATCCAAGTCTGTAACACCATTGTGTACATCTACCATAAACAAAATAACATCTGCTTCTTCGATGGCTATTGTTACCTGCTTATTTATTTCTTCTTCGAAAATATCGCCCGAATTGACTACCCATCCTCCTGTATCGACAAGCGAAAATTCCTGTTTACCCCATTCTACCTGACCATATTGTCTGTCGCGAGTTGTACCCGCAGTTTCATCAACAATGGCCTGACGTGTTTCGGTCAAACGATTAAAAAGTGTTGATTTACCCACATTAGGACGTCCAACTATCGCTACTAAATTTCCCATAACTATAACTTAAACTCTATAAATTTGTGCAAAGGTACTTAATTTTATCGGTTCGGTCTTATATGCTCTCAATAAAAAGGGATTATACGCTATATCAGTTTCTGTCTTTTATTATCATAAATATGATTATCGCGGCTATGATGCCCGAAAAAATAAATCCCAAGAACCCCAATAGAGATACACCCCAAACCAGAGGCGGCATATCCGCATGTACCAAAACCGCCGAACCTAATGCCATAGATGAAATAATGAGGGCGACCACTAACCGGTTTATCGTGTTTTTTATATCTTTCAATCCTTTTACATTATGTGTTACTTCGAGTTCGTTGTTGATCATTTTCTGGATGAGGATATGGGTATCCTCGGGTATCCCTTCGATTCGGTCTCCGATATTGTAAAGCTTGTCTACGATTTTGTTGGCGATGTATGTTGGCGATAGTCTTTTTTTTATCAGTTTTATTCCGTAAGGCTTGATATTTTCCATGATATTGGTTTCCACGCCCAGTTCTCTGCCTACGCCTTCGAGTAATACAATTCCCCGTATCAGCAGATAAATATAATCCGGAAGAATGGTATTATTATCATTCAGTATACGGCTGAACTTTCGTGTAAGGTCGTTCATATCGATATCCTTGATAGAATATGAATCCAGCATCTCGAGGAAATAATATAAATCCCTTTCTAATTGAGCCTCGTTGAGTATATTGTATTTTATAGATATTTTTTTGATGGTACGCACCAGTCGCTTCATGTCCTTGCGGATAGCATATATGATAAAGTCCCCCAGATTCTGGCTGTCATCCGGCAATAACCTGCCCATCGACCCGTAATCAATAAATACGATTCTCCCGTCATTCAATACAAATATATTTCCGGAATGGGGATCGGCATGAAAGAATCCGAAATCAATTACCTGTTTTAGATATAAATCTACCCCAGTATATGCAATGTGTGAAGTATCCAATCCTGCTTCAATTATCTTTTCTTTATCCGAAATTTTTATACCGTCTATATATTCCATACAAAGAATATTGGTATTGGACAATTCACGGTAGGTAACAGGCACATATACAGATTCGTTTTTTGCAAAATTTATCCTGAACCTTTCTATGTTTTCTAATTCTTCGATAAAAGAAAGTTCCGAGATAATCGATTTTTCGAAGGTGGATACAATATTGCTCAGTCCTATTTTCCGTGCATCTTCGTAATAATTTTCGAGTAAAGAAGCGAAATCCTTCATGATGAGTATATCGGCTTCAATAATCTGCAAAACTCCTTTACGCTTAACTTTGATGATTACTTTTTCTTTATTTTCTTTTAATATGCCCACATAAACCTGGGATAAGGATGCGGCGGCGATAGGGTCGGTATCTATTTCTTCAAATATTTCATCCGATTTTATTCCTAATTCTTCATATAATGTGGCATGGATGTCTATGTCTTTATAAGATACATTGTCCTGTAACTTTTGTAATTCAGAGGTTAATTCGATAGGTAGTAAATCGTCCCTGTTGCTAAGTAACTGCCCGAATTTGATGTAAGCAGGGCCTAATTCTTCGAGGACTATGCGTATACGTTCGTATATACTTAAAGAAAAAGCTTCTTTTCTTTTCTCGTTTTTTTCAATGAAATCCTGAGGAATGAGTTTTTTAATTCCCGTTTGTGTTACAAGTGTTTCGAATCCGTATTTAGTAAGTACAGTAACTAATTGGGCTGTTCTCCTTATTTTTTTTATATTGTCCATCAGTAAACCTATTTAGATTAGAGAGATAGATTCGTCAACTAACAAAGATAATATTTATTGGAGACAGGCCGGCCATTTTCACCGCAATGCTTGAAATAAAAAAAGGTTGATCATAAGACCAACCTCTCTCCATGAGAATTATACTCATTGATAAAAGAAATTTATTTTTTTGAGCTGGAATGGCTTCCAGAATCTTTTTTCTGATTCTTCATCTGACCGCTTTTTGTACTTGATGTAGTTTTTTTGCTGTCTGAAGATTCGAAACGACCCTGAGAATCTCTTTTTTCATTCTTTGCATTTTCGCCTCTTGAACTGTTTGTGTCATTTGTTTTCATAACTCAAATTGTTTTAATTGTTATTTATAATTTTATCATTATATCCTATTGTTCAAGGTTCCTAGGATAACCTTTTGTGCACTAGGATTCGATACCAATAAAACATATTGCATTGAGCAAAAGTTTTAATTAAATCGGTTAACAGAAGTTATTTAACTATGGTATATCATTTTTAAGTGAAAAGCAACTCTTATTTATTAAAAACTGACATATAATCGTGCAAAGCGTAAATTTTAACATAAATAGTATGAATTTTTTTCATGTATTTTATGTGAGGATAATATTGATTTCTTTTCCCTTCAAGTCATAATATATGTTCTGAAACTGGTGTACAGACTCAATATTTACACTTAAATCTTTATAGTCTTTGCTATTTAGATAGAATTTGTCTGAATCTATTACTACAGAAAAGTCTTCCGATGTAGGTATCTTATTTTTATCCTTGAATGAAATTTCTTTATCCGATACCTTGTTTCCTCCACTATTAATAAGGATGTTTTCGGTGAGAAAGATTGGAGCAATATCCCGATACCTGTATATTCCTTTATTTGTTTCGACGGAATTTTCGTTTATTTCACTTATACGGGCTACAATCATAGATGGCCTGTTATAACCGATGGGGAGATGGACGATACATCTTACCAGATTTCCAATTCTTAATTCTCTGGGGCTTATCATATTTTTGAGTTTTGTTTTATTCTTTGTAAAATATATGTTTGATACATTCTAATTAATAAACTAATTATTATCCCTTATTGTTTATTGTATGTATATTAATAATAACATAAACTTAAACAATATGAACGAAGACAGAAAGATTCAGGAAGAACCAGCTAAAAGACCTCCGATGGAATTTCCGAAGGAACCGCATAAAGATGTTCCGAATGAAATGCCGGACATAGATGAAAAAGAAGTACCGGAAGATACTCCGTAAAAAACAAAAGGGTGAAAATTAATTCACCCTTTTTTGTATAGATTTACCAACTTATTAATTCTTAAAGTCTAATTCCCCATCTTTTACATCAATAACTATCGGAACGGAACGGTCTATTGTTCCCGCTAACAACTTCTTGGACAAGGTATCTAATACCATTCTTTGAATAACGCGTTTAACAGGACGTGCTCCAAATTCGGGGTCAAAGCCTAACTCTGCAATTTTATTGACCGCTTCATCTGTGAACTCCAACCGTACACCGTTGCTTTGAAGCATCTTGACAATACCCTCCAATTGTATTTTTACCACTTGGGCAATTTCATCCTGTTTCAATGGCTCAAACATAATGATTTCATCGATACGATTCAAAAACTCGGGGCGGATAGTAGTTTTCAACATATTAAGAACTTCGTTCTTGGTCTTTTCAACTATCTCCTCGTGATTATCTTTTGTCATAAGGGCAAAGTTCTCACGGATAAGGCCCGACCCCATATTAGAAGTCATGATGATGATTGTATTCTTGAAGTTGACAACGCGTCCTTTGTTATCAGTCAATCGTCCGTCATCTAATACCTGTAAAAGGATGTTGAATACATCTGGATGTGCTTTTTCGATTTCGTCGAATAACACTACAGAATACGGTTTACGGCGGATAGCTTCAGTCAACTGACCGCCTTCATCATAACCGACATATCCGGGAGGCGCACCGATAAGGCGTGTTGCACTGAATTTTTCCTGATATTCGCTCATATCGATACGGGTCATCATATTTTCGTCATCGAACAGGAATTCTGCTAAAGCCTTTGCTAACTCAGTCTTACCGACTCCTGTCGTACCCAGAAATATGAACGAACCGATAGGACGTTTCGGGTCTTGCAGACCTGCACGGCTACGGCGTATAGCATTTGAGATAGCTGATATAGCTTCATTCTGACCGACTACACGCTGATGAAGTTCATCTTCCAAATTCAAGAGTTTATCTTTTTCGCTCTGCATCATTTTGCTGACGGGTATACCTGTCCAACGCGAAACGACATCAGCAATATCAGTTGAATCTACTTCCTCTTTAATCATTGCCCTGCCACCCTGCATTTCATGCAATTGGTTTTGAAGATGTTCGATACCGGCTTCCAGTTCCTGTATCTTACCATAACGCAATTCGGCTACTTTACCATAATCGCCTTCGCGTTCGGCTTTATCAGCCTGGAATTTAGCATCTTCGATGTCTATCTTGTTTTGTTGAATTTTATTGATAACCTCTTTTTCAGATTGCCATTTAGCTTTCAATGAATTCTCTTCCTCTTTCAAATCGCTGATTTGTTTGGACAGAAGCTCTTCTTTTGGTTTATCATTTTCGCGTTTAATAGCTTCACGCTCGATTTCCAACTGCTTGATACGGCGGCTTTTTTCATCTAGTTCCTCTGGAACAGAATCCACTTCCATACGTAATTTAGCAGCCGCTTCGTCCATTAGGTCAATAGCTTTATCAGGAAGGAAACGGTCTGTTATATAACGGCTCGATAACTGTACAGCAGCAATAATAGCTTCGTCTTTAATACGTACCTTATGATGGTTCTCATACCTTTCTTTCAAACCACGGAGAATGGAGATAGCGTCCATTTCACTCGGTTCGTCCACCATCACAATCTGGAAACGGCGTTCAAGGGCTTTATCCTTTTCGAAATATTTCTGGTATTCATCTAAAGTAGTCGCACCGATGGAGCGCAATTCACCACGTGCCAAAGCCGGTTTCAGGATATTGGCGGCATCCATAGCGCCTTCGCTCTTTCCTGCGCCGACAAGCGTGTGAATCTCATCGATAAAGAGAATAATTTCCCCTTCCGATTTGGTTACTTCGTTTACTACCGATTTCAGACGTTCTTCGAATTCACCTTTATATTTAGCGCCAGCAACCAATGCTCCCATATCGAGAGAATAAATCTGTTTGCTTTTCAGATTGTCGGGAACATCGCCACGGACAATACGATGCGCCAGTCCTTCGGCAATGGCTGTCTTACCTGTACCCGGCTCACCGATTAATATCGGGTTATTTTTAGTACGACGGCTTAATATCTGTAATACACGGCGGATTTCTTCGTCACGACCGATAACGGGGTCGAGCTTTCCGTCCCGTGCCCTTTGGGTTAAGTTAATAGCATATTTTTCCAGGGATTGATATGTATCTTCTGCTGATTGACTAGTGACGTTACTTCCCTTACGCAATTCGTTTATCGCTGTATTTAGTTCTTTTTCTGATACTCCTGCATCCTTCATCATTTCAGACGCAGAACTTTTGGTGGATAATACACCTAGCAACAAATGCTCTATGGAGACATATTGGTCGCCCATTTTTTTCG
>DQAM01000066.1:4190-16245 GCA_003523545.1 Dysgonomonas sp. | reverse complement strand
CAGACAGTTCTTTTGTAAAATTCGTTAAAATTCCGTATATAATCAAAATTAACCGCTCTGTATGCATACATATAGTAAGTATACATACTATATTTGTCGGAATTTTCAAGATTTAATAGATGTTAGAAACGAAGAAACAAATTGATAATGAAGACGATATCGGGTATTTGATATGGAAAATAATGAAGTTTTGGCAACGCGGAAAACATCGTATTTTGGATGAATATGGAATCACCGCTTCTCAAATGGAAGTAATGGGAGCTATATATAAAAGGAAAAATGACCGGAACGAGGTCACCCAGATACTTTTATCCCAGGATACAGATATTGACCCGATGACTGTCTCAACCATTATCCGAAATCTGCAGAAAAAAGGACTCATAACCCGGAAGGAAAGTGAAACGGATACCAGGGCGAGAGTCGTGGAACTGACAGAAGCAGGACAGGAATTATTTGAGAAGGCAGTCAAAAAAGTCAAAAAAGAGCACCAGCAACTTTACCGGAATATAGATACGAAAGCCTTGCGAACGCAGCTATGTATCTTGCTGGATGAATTAAATGAACAAAGAAAATAGAAAATAATCAAAACTTTAAAAATAAATTAATTTAGGTATGTGTATGAAGAAGACTAGCTTAACGATTTTATCGGTTATATTGTTAGCCTCATGCGGGAATAATAATAACAACGAACAGAAGGTGCAGCAGCCTGATGTATATCCCACCGAGGTTATAAGTAGACGGGACGCAACTCTCGAGACTACATTCCCGGTAACTATAAGAGGTACGGAAGATGTTGAAATTAAGCCGCGTATCGATGGCTGGATTGTCGACGTATATGTGGATGAAGGTGCCGTGGTGAGAAAAGGACAGAGTCTGTTCAGAATAGATTCTCCAATCGCACAACAGGCTGTTACAACCGCCGAAGCCGCTGTCAACAGTGCACAGGCACAAGTGAACACAGCCCAGACAAATGTCGACAGGATGACTCCGCTGGCCGAAAGGGAGATAATCAGCGAAGTGCAGATCAGAACGCTGCGCAATGTACTGGATCAGGCCAGGGCTGCTCTTCAGCAATCAGAGGCACAGCTCAAGAATGCCAGAGCACAACTTAGCTGGACAGATGTTACCAGCCCTGTCAACGGAGTGGTAGGTAAGATAAACCTGCGTCAGGGAAACCTGGTGAACAGCGCAGTAGTACTGACTACAGTATCCAGCATAGGAAACGTGTTTGCTAACTTCTCTCTCAATGAAAAAGCATTGATGGACCTGCTTGGCACATTAGAAGGAAATACCCAGGCCGAAAAAATAAAAAATATCCCTGAAGTAACCCTTACCCTGAACGGAGGTATGGTATATCCCGAAAAAGGAAAAGTAGAAACTATATCGGGGGTAGTAGACATAAATACAGGTTCGGTAAACATGAGAGCTGTATTTCCAAATCCTAACGGAATATTGAAGAGCGGTGCGAGCGGTACCATCACCATACCGAGAACGGTAGAAAATGTGTTCGTCATACCTCAGAAAGCGACTTTCCAACAACAGGATAAAGTACTTGTATATAAAGTACAAGGAGACTCTGTAGTAAATACTATCATTTCTGTACTACCCATGCCGGGAGGTAAAGAATATGCAGTAACAACAGGACTTTCCGATGGAGACCGTATCGTAACCGATAATCTTATCTCTTTATCGAACGGTAGGAAAATCAGAGTTCAATAATTTCGGATTCAAAAATTAAAAGAAACAAAACGCAATGTTAAAAACATTTATAGACAGACCCGTATTATCTACTGTGATATCGGTTATCATCGTGGTGTTGGGGATAATCGGTCTGGTAACACTACCGGTCGAACAATATCCCGATATTGCTCCGCCTACGGTAAATGTGCAGGCACAATACCCGGGAGCTAATGCCGAAGTGGTGATGAACAGTGTTATCATTCCGCTCGAGGAGCAGATTAATGGAGTAGAAGGTATGACATACATGACTTCTTCGGCCATGAACAATGGTATCGGGACGATTCAGATATTTTTCCGCCAAGGTATAAATCCTGATATTGCAGCCGTAAACGTACAGAACCTGGCATCGCGGGCAACCCCCCTGCTGCCTCAGGAAGTAGTACAAACCGGTGTTACGGTACGTAAACAGCAAACCAGTACTATATTAGGTTTGACTCTATCGACCAAAGACCCCGAATATGATGGTAAGTTTCTGCAAAACTACGCCAACATCAATATCCTTCCACAGATAAAGCGTGTATACGGTGTGGGAGATGCCAGCGTAAACGGTGCAAAGGACTACTCCATGCGTATTTGGCTGAAACCGGATATAATGGCTTCATACAGGATAACTCCGCAGGAAGTGCTGGGAGCTTTACAAGACCAGAATATCGAAGCGGCTCCGGGAGAATTAGGACAAAACAGTGACCAGACTTTCCAGTATACGTTGAAATATACCGGACGGTTAAAAACAGCCGAAGAATTCGGCAATATCATCATACGCTCTATCGATGGACAGCTCCTTCGTGTAAGAGACGTGGCAGACGTGGAACTAGACGCACTCTTTTACAGTGTAGAATCAAAGCTGAACGGAGAAGAAGAATCTGTCTTCATCTCGATCAACCAGACGGCCGGTTCCAATGCTCAACAGGTAATCAGTGACGTGAAAGCTGTAATCGCCGAAGCACAAAAGACCATGCCCGAAGCCATAAAGGTTACGTACCTGATGGACTCCAGCGAATTCTTGGATGCCTCCATCAATAAGGTAGTTACAACACTGCTTGAAGCTTTTGTCCTCGTATTCTTTGTAGTATTTATATTCCTTCAGGATATACGATCAACCATTATACCGGCTATAGCAGTTCCGGTAGCTATCATCGGTACTTTCTTCTTCCTGCAGATATTTGGCTTCTCGATCAACTTGTTGACACTTTTCGCCCTTGTACTTGCTATCGGTATTGTGGTCGATGACGCCATAGTCGTCGTCGAGGCTGTCCATGCACAGCTCGATGCCGGGGAAAAAGACCCTAGAAAGGCGACACTTGTCGCAATGAAAGAGATCGCACCTGCTATCGTATCTATAACCCTGGTGATGTCTGCTGTATTTATTCCGGTAAGTTTTATCGGAGGTACAACAGGTATATTCTTCCAGCAGTTCGGTCTTACACTGGCTATATCCATCCTGATCTCTGCTGTAAACGCATTAACTTTGAGCCCGGCTCTTTGTGCGCTATTCCTGAAAGGACATAGCGAGGACGAGAAAGGCAAGAAGAAAAACTTTCTGAAAAGATTCTATTATTCTTTCAATATAGCCTTTAATGCCGCAACGCAGAAATATAAATCCTCTCTTCATTTCTTAGGAAAAAGAGGCCACCGCTGGATAACAGTCGCGATTATAGCTGTTGCCTCAGTTATATTGTTCGGATTGATGAAAATAATTCCTACCGGATTCGTTCCTAACGAGGATAGCGGTGGCGTAATGGCCTTTATAACTTTGCCTCCGGGTTCTTCTTTAGAGCGTACCGACAGCGTAACTACACAAGTAGTAGAAATAGCCAGAGGTATAGACGGGGTAGCAAACGTTGTAAATATTACCGGGGTTAACTTCATGAGCGGACTAGGAAGTTCTTATGCTACTATGATCCTCAAGATGGATCCATGGAACGACCGCGATTTATCGACAAACGAAGTATCCGCCATACTTACCGAAAGGACAAAAGAAATAAAAAATGCCGAATTCTTCTTCATGGCAACACCGACTCTTCAAGGTTTCGGACTGGGAGCAGGAGTTTCGGTACAGTTGCAGGACCGTATGGGAGGCGACATCAATACTTTCTATGACCTTACACGCGGAATTGTAGACGACCTCGAAAGCCGCAACCAGGTAATGATGGCTATGACCAACTTCAACCCGAATTTCCCGCAGAAAGTGATAGAGGCAAATGTGCCGAAAATCAAAGAAGCAGGATTGACGCTGAGCCAGGTAATGACTACCATACAAGCCTATGTAGGTAGTATATATGCTTCGAACTTCAACCTGTATGGTAAACAGTTCAGGGTAATGGTTCAGGCTAAACCGGAATACCGTACCAAACTGGAAGACATGGATGGTATATTCGTTCAGACTGCTTCCGGAGAGATGGCACCTATAACCGAGTTCCTGACCATAAAGGATGAAACTGCTCCACAGTCTTTAGATCGTTTCAATATGTTTACATCGATGGACCTGACAATCATTCCCAACTATATGAACGGTTCCAGTACAGGGGATGTGATCAATATTATGGAAGAGATCAGAGAAACCCTTCCGGCCGGATATAGTTTCGAGTATTCGGGAATGACCCGTGAGGAAGCGACAGCCAGCAGTCAGAATATGCTGATATTCGGTATCTGTCTGATATTCGTTTACCTGCTTCTGGCAGCACTTTACGAAAGTTATATCCTTCCACTTGCGGTACTCCTTTCTTTACCTGTCGGTCTTGCCGGGGTATTTATATTCATTGCAGTAGGATTGTTTGGTTTGAATACGGGTATCGTAAACAATATATATGTGCAGATATCGATGATCATGTTGATCGGGCTTCTCGCCAAGAATGCCATACTTATTGTTGAATATGCTATTCAGCGTAGACAGCAGGGACAAAGCATTGTTGAAGCAGCAGTTAACGGGGCTGTAGCGCGTCTCCGCCCAATCCTGATGACGTCCTTCGCATTTATTGCCGGACTTCTTCCTCTGATGTTCGCATCAGGTGCAGGCGCTATTGGTAACCGCTCTATCGGTATCAGTGCTATCGGCGGTATGCTTATAGGTACAATGATCGGAGTACTGGTTATTCCATCTCTATTCATCATATTCCAGAATCTGCAGGAGAAATTCAGTAAATCGTCTGCTATTAATTCTACCGTGAGGGACAGGGAGTAATAATAATATATCAAGGTAAAAATATGAATAACAAATATATTAAAGGTGTAATTCTATTGGGGCTGATAGCCTCAATAGGATTGTCATCCTGCCAGGTAGTAAATAAATACCAATCTCCTGAATACGACTCGCAGGATTTGTACCGGGGAGAGAATCCGACAGATACTACAACTATTGCCAATATACCCTGGCGGGAATATTTCAAAGACCCTATTTTACAGGCTCTGATAGAAGAAGGACTGGAAAATAATTTCGACCTTCAAATTGCTTTCACGCGTATCAAACAGGCGGAAGCAAGCCTGGGAATGGCTCGTGCCGCTTATTTCCCCACGGTTGCTCTGGCGGGTAACGTTCAACAAAACCGAAGTAGTATAAATCCAGTGACAGGCACAGATAAAGACGTGCTGGGATATCATAATACTAGTTACAGCCTGGGAATTGCCGTATCGTGGGAAGCAGACCTATGGGGAAGATTAAACCGGGAATCACGCGCGTCTTATGCCCAGTTTCTTTCTTCACATGCTTACAGGAATCTGATTCAGACTTCCTTAATATCAAATATAGCAACTTCTTATTACTCATTGCTTGCTCTCGACGAGCAATTGAGAATTACGAAAGAAACAATAGAATTATTAAGAGAAAGTGCTGAAACGATGGAAGCCTTGAAAGAAGCGGGAAACCTCAACGGTGCAGCGGTAGAACAAAGTAGAGGCTTATTGTATGGAACTCAGGCAACAGTTCCTGACCTTGAAAACCAGATTGTGCAAATGGAAAATTCTATCTGCCAGTTATTAGGACGTAAACCGGGAAGTATTGTACGTTCGGATATATCGAGCCAATATGTACCTCTCGAAATGAAAGTCGGTATTCCAATGCAGATGTTGGCACTACGTCCTGATGTCCAGCAGGCAGAATTAAGTTTCAGAAGTGCTTTTGAGCTTACGAATGCTGCCCAGGCAAGTTTCTATCCTTCTCTAACATTGAGTACAGGCTCTATGATAGGATTTGGAACTCAAAATACCCTGGCGCAATTTTTCAAGCCTGAAAACATTTTTGCTAATATAATCGGAGGTATTACCCAGCCTATCTTTGCCAAGAAACAACTTACCGGACAGCTAAAAATCCGTAAGGCTCAGCAGGAAGAAGCGCTGCTATCTTTCGAAAAAGCAGTATTAAGTGCCGGAACCGAAGTTTCCAACATCATGAGTACTTACGAGTCTTCGTTAAGGAAGAATGATGACCGTCAGAGACAGGTGAATTCACTCAGTACAGCCGTGTTCTTTACACAGGAATTGTTGAAAGCAGGCGAAGCTAATTATACAGAAGTACTTCAAGCTGAACAGGGCCTTCTGCAAGCTCAATTAAATCAAGTGAGCGACAAGTTGCAGCAACTACAGGCTACAGTTAATTTATACAGGGCTTTGGGTGGTGGTGTAGAATAACCATTCCATTCCTGATAAAATAATAAGGCCGTCTTAAATTATTAAGACGGCCTTACTCGTTCATGAGATTTGACCCTCATAAAAACTTTGCTGTATTTGTTTTAGTCAATAAAAGCCAGAACCTGATTCTTCTGAACTTTAGCACCTTGTTTGGTTTCTATCTGAACTATCTTACCGGAAGAAAGTGCTTTTACTTCTTCGATACCGTAATATGTTTCTACGAAGCAAACAACATCACCTTCCTTAACCTTAGTCCCCACTACCGGAGCAGTAGATTTGTCCACCAGGTCTATCTGCCAGATTACCTGTCCTGCATAAGGAGTCTGTAAAGGCTGGGCATTCGGGTATTTTTCAGTAATAGCTTCCACATCAAATGCAGGAACTTCAACTACCTGGCGGGTTACTACGATTGGAGCACCTGCTTTAGCCCTTTCTTTTTCAAGGTCGGCATTGAAGCGTTCTTTGGCAAGACCAGATTTGTAGTCACGGTATTGACGGTCGTGCATAGCGAGTTCGAACAATTCTTCATCATCCTCACCGTATTCCCATCCTTTTTCGTCCATTTCTTTACGGTACTCATCCAAAGCATCCGGATATTCATCCTGAGGATTTCCTGTATAGAATTCAAGACCTTTCGACTTAGCCAGTTCGATGATTTCATCATCCAGCTTACCCGGAAGTTTACCGGTTTTACCCAGTATCATATTCCAGCTGTCCTTGTCTATGTTAGAGAAGCGCGGCTGTCCCTGAGCCATAGAGAAGATATTCATCAATGCGATATTCTTCACATACTGGCTGAATGGTGTCACCAATGGAGGATAACCCAGTTTAGGCCATATATATTCTACTTCCTGGAAGAGCTGAACAACAAGGTCGTTCAGGCTGACTTCCGGTTTACCGTTATTACGCAAAGCCATATTAATAGCCGGGTGCATATTACGAAGATCGGCCATCATAGAACCCATCATTCCTCCGGGAAGTCCACAACCTACAAGCAATGAATTCATTACCTTGTTCGACGGGTCGATCCAGTATCCGAGGAAATCATCTATAAACTCCTGCGTCAATGCACGTGCTTCCATATATGCACTCATGTTGATATCTGGTACCAGGAATCCGGCATCTTTCAACATAGCCTGCAGTGTGATGATATCAGGGTGAACCATACCCCAGGCCAAAGGCTCGATAGCTGCATCCAGATAATCGGCACCTGCACGCGCTACTTCAAGCATAGAAGCTACTGAAAATCCGGGACCCGTATGTCCGTGATATTCGATAGGAATATTCGGATGGCGGTCTTTCAACGCTTTTACAAGTCTTCCCTGGAAAGCTGGACGGCCGATACCAGCCATGTCTTTTAAACATATTTCGTCTGCTCCGAAGTCAACCAGTTTATCAGCAAAGTCTACATAATACTCCACTGTATGAATCGGAGAATGAGTTATACAAAGTGCAGTCTGAGAAATCATTCCGGCTTCTTTTGCATATTTTACCGAAAGTTCGAGGTTACGTGGATCATTCAGCCCGTCGAAGGAACGTGAAATATCTGTTCCCTGCGCTTTTTTCACTTTAAACATCAACCGGCGTACATCTTTCGGTACGGGGTACATGCGTAGTGCATTCAGTCCGCGTTCCAACATATGGGTTTCTATACCCACCTTGTTGAAAGGAGCAGTCCATTCGCGAACCGATTTGTTTGGGTTTTCACCATACAATAAATTTACTTGTTCGAAAGCTCCTCCATTTGTTTCGACACGTGCAAAGCATCCCATGTCGATAATAGCAGGAGCAACTCTTACGAGTTGGTCTACACGCGGCTGGTATTTACCAGACGATTGCCACATATCGCGGTAGACGAGACTAAATTTGATTTCTCTTGCCATAGGTTTTTATGTATTGTTTAGAAGTAATCCGGATCATTATCCGGTTTTATCATAATATAGATTGATTTTAGTTCAAAAATTAAGCCTTAGGAATAAGGCTGTACAAATTTAAAATTTCATTTCAATCCGACGAATAAAAAAGATATTAAAATTATCAATTAGATATAAAAAAAATTGACTTTTTTAAAAACTGCACTATTTACGTCAAAGTGTGCAGTAAATATACTGTTTTTCAATAACATTCTATCATGGCAGATGTTGTCGCAAACATCACTTTTTTGATAAAATTATTTCCATTTTATGGAATCCTCATGCCGTAATACTCTATAATGTAAAACAGAGTAATAAACCCTTTAAAATCGAAAGTCATGGCTGAAATAAATACGAACACAACAAACAGCAGAGGTAAGAAAGGACAACCCAACCGGACAAACCTCCGGGTAGATTTTACACCAATGGTGGATATGAATATGCTTCTGATCACATTTTTCATGTTTTGTACCACTCTGGCAACTCCACAGGTAATGGATATGGTAATGCCGACCAAAGAGAAAGATCCTAAAGGGACTATAGCAATTGCATCTAAAACGACAACGCTTATCTTAGGCGAACAGGGCAGAATATATTATTACTTCGGTCTTCCCGATTATGAAAATCCTGATAATTTTATGGTAACTGATTACTCGGCAAAAGGGCTCCGGCAGATACTACTCGATAAAAACTATGAGACTGCCATACAGATGAAAGAACTTCGTAATAAACGGGCAAGGCAGGAAATCACTGAAATCCAATTTAAAGAACAAATGTCGGAACTGAAAAAAGCCAAAGGCGGAGAAGTCGTAATTATCAAACCTACTGAAAAGTGTGTATATAATGATTTGGTAAACACTCTGGACGAGATGCAGATATGCGGTATCGGAAAGTATGCAGTAGTGGAACTGGAAGAAGCAGATAAATATTTATTGGAAAACTTTGCCGATGATAAGACCAAAATGACAGCGTTAAAATAATAACAGATAGGATTTGCGAGAATAAAAAGAGAAACCTCTTTTATTACTACTTTTGTCGGATGGGCTGTGGGAATGTTTCAAAAACTGACTTACGGCTCATCCTTATTTTAGTCGTTTTTCCATACGAATGAATCTATCATCTGCCGGATATCTTCTTTTATATGGTTGGTTACAGGAGCGACAGAGTCCATATTTACTTTAGTGGAATAATAGAACGAACCGCGAAAAAAATTCTTAATGCTGTCGGTTACAAAAAACTGAATAGGTGTGGCAACATCCCCTTCTATTTCATAAATCAAGCCTGAGACACCTGCTCCTTCATTCCTATAAACAATATGGTTAATCCCCTCCGATTTCAAGGTATGACTATAAGCCAGCTGATGACTGTCTTCCACCGCTTTACTTAAATCTTTAGAGGATATAGGCAGATAGGTACAATGAATAACAGCATCGTATCGAGGATATACAATATTAAACCATAATTCTTCTTTCGCGGGTGTGGCGACTGTGTCTATTACCACATAATCAGGATATTCGAACGAGAAATTCTTAAAGCTGTATTGCTTCAATTTGTTTTCCGGAAAATCTATCCTATTATATCCTGTCGGTCTGGGTGTATAATCCCGGCAAGATGATAATAAAAGGATAAAAATAAGTATTAACGGGTATTTCATAACACAAAAAATGCAGATAACACCCGAAAGCGGTGTTCTGCATTTTCGATTTTTCATTTATTTTTAAAACGGCAAATCATCTACCTCATCGTCGGCTGAAAAAGATTGACTCGCCGTGTTTTCTTTACTTGGCATAGAGGATTGTTGTGTTCCAGAAGATTGTGCCTGATTGTAATCCATATTACTACCACCGGTAGAATCTCCCCTCCTGCCTAATAACTCAAGGTTATCGGCATAGATTTCCACCACATATCGTTTTATACCGTTCTGGTCATCATACGAGCGGGTTCTAATTTTCCCTTCGATATATAGCTGGGTGCCTTTTTTCACAAATTGTTCAGCCACTTTTGCCAGCCCTCTCCAGCATATTATATTATGCCATTCTGTACGATCGGGTATCTGGGTGCCGTTGGCCGCGGTATATCCTCTTTCAGTTGTTGCTAAAGGGAAATTCACAACGGCACTGCCATTATCAAAATATCTTACATCGGGATCTTTCCCTACGTTTCCAATCAAAATTACTTTATTTACAGACATCGAATATTTTTTTATTTAGGTAAAAAAAACAAATATAGCTATAATTTAAAAATTATCGGAATATTTTCAGTCAGAAACTTCATCGTCCCACCCATCGATTTGGAGAATAGAAACACCTTTCTGGAAAAACAAAGAATTGGGATAAGAGATTACTTCTCCGTCCCTTGTCCTCAACACAGTATGAAACGAAAGAATGTCTTCCACATAAGCATCCAAAGGCATGTCCTTATCCAGAATACGAATATAATCGCCTATACGAAACTGAGAGGTGAAAAATATGATTATACCTGCTGTAATATTGCTCAATATCGACCACTGGGCGAAGAGGGCTACTCCGATAACCGCAAACACAGAAGAAATAGCTATAAGAAGATTTCGTCCATCGACACCCCAGATAAGTATAATTACTATAAAAAACGAGAGGTTGATAGATACATTGATAACTCTTATCACCTGATGCGTCCTCGTTTCCATCTTCTTATTAACTCTGGCATAGGATTGTATAAGCCTGCGTGTGATATGTTTTATAAACGGCAAAGCAATAATACATACCGCCGTAACTATTATCTGAATAATATAATTCTGCATTTAAAAAATTTCATTTTAATATTACCTGATTCTTTTCATTCGTGCCGGATAACTACCGGCAAACCTCAGAAACATTTACCGGCTTTATTTATATAAAATGCTTGGTGTTCACAAAAATACTTTACTTTTGTATAAGTCGTTCTCTTTAAATCTATAATAATTCTCAAAAGCAAAGAAATGTCTATGAATATGAACACTAACATACTCAACGCCAAAATTGTTGAGGCAATAAAGGATAAACTTCCGCAAGGTGCAAATATCATACATTTTCTGACCGATACTTTATATTTAGGAAAAGAGGCTATCTACCGCAGATTGCGGGGCGATGTACCTTTCTCTTTCCATGAAGTATACACTATTGTACAAAAGCTGGACATATCATTGGATTATATCCTGAACTATTCTACTGAAAACAATATCATTTTCGAACTGAGACAGCATAGTTACTATGACCCGAAGGATGTCGATTATGCTATCTTCCTGAAATTTCTGGATATACTCAAGAATGTTTCACAGGAACCTGTTTCCGAATTAGCCGTATCTTATAACGTATTTCGCCAGCTACCTATCCAGCTGTATTATAATTTAAGCAGGTATAACTCTTTCAAATGGATTTACCAAAATCAGAACCTATATCCTATCCGGAAATTTGAAGATGTAGAACTTCCCCGGAAGTTATACGAAATCCATAAGGATACCATATTCGAAAGCATGAAAATAAAACATACGAGCTATATATGGGATTATACAATCATAGATACCCTTGTCAAGGAAATAAAATATTTCGAAAACATAGAACTTATCGATAAAGAAGACGTCCTGAAACTAAAAGAGGAATTAAATGACTTCCTGAATTATGTAGAAAAATTAGCTATTACCGGAGAATTTGAAAACGGCAACCGCTTCGACCTCTACATATCCTGCATCCATTCCGATACGGCATATCTTTATATAGAAACTCCAAACACACAGATAAGCATGTTAGGAGCCTTCGGCTCCA
>DQAM01000066.1:0-4033 GCA_003523545.1 Dysgonomonas sp. | reverse complement strand
GACCTAAGAGCACTTACCAGGATGAAAGGTAAAATCCTTTCACGCAAACGCGTAGCAACTCTTATTTCCAGGAGTGACGAGATGTACAGGATTTCTTTTTTCCGGAGACAGCGTGAACTGTTGGAAACTTTAAACTGATATTATCTTTTTCTCGAAGAAACCAGAAGGAACATAGGCCTTCTCAATTCGTCGGACATTGCAGGGATGGACTCCAGCATTTCCTGACTGGGTTCAGACTCAGCTATATCTACTATTTCAAAACCTGCCTTTAATAAACTACCCAAATAGTCTGTAAGAGTCTTATGGTATTTTATTACGTTCTCTCCCAGGAAAACAGCATTCCTTTCTCCTTCATAAAAGTACCTATCGACGGGCCAATGCATTTTGTTTCCCTGTTCATCGTAAAACCAGTCCTGATTACCGTAAGCTGTAAATATAGGGTGTTCTACTGAAAAGACAAAGCTTCCGCCTTTTCTGAGGGTTTTAGAAATCTTTACCAGAATATCTTCGAAAGACTCCAGATAATGAAAAGCCAAAGAACTTATGACTACATCATACATATCTGCCGGATATTCATAATCCTCGATCGACGACACACGGTATTTTATCAATGGGGAACTATTTCTCCTCTTTGCTTCGGCTATCATTTTTTCGGATATATCTATTCCTAATGCAGACTTTGCGCCTTGCTGTACTGCATAAAAACAATGCCACCCTAAACCACATCCAAGATCTAAAACTGCTTTGTTTTCGAAATCAGGAAGCATATTTTTCAGTATATGCCATTCGCCTGCTCCATCAAGGCCTTTCACAGACCTGGACATCTGGTTATATTGCTCGAAAAATATATCGTCGTCGTATTTATTCTCTTTCATTTTCTTTCTTATTTAAATTATACAGCAAAGCAGAACAGAGGTAACAATTGTTTAATCCTTTTATTTTATCTCTGCTCGGATCGTTTCTACCAACCCCGGCCGGCTCCGCCACCTCCGAAGCTTCCGCCCCCGCCTCCGCCGAAACCTCCGCCTCCGAAGCCTCCACCACCAAATCTTCCTCCCGACATAGGAGGGAAAAAGATAGGAGGACCACTCCGTCCCCGGTTTCCTTTACCTCCGCGATTATTATTCTTATCTATCTTGTTCATAAAATAGATAAACAATATAATCAAGATAATACCTATTATAATGTCTGAGCCAGATATGCCCTGCGGTTGTTCTTCCTCGTCTGCCTGAAACTGACCGGAAAGATACTGCATCATAGCATTAGCTGTGGCTACGGTCCCCTGATAATAATCATTCTGACGAAGGTAGGGAATCATGTAATTATCCAGGATACGTCCTATGCGGGCATCGTTCAGATAGGGTTCCAACCCGTAACCGACAGCTATAAATACTTGTCCCCGGCTATTACCCGTTTTCGGTTTGATAAGTATTACAGCCCCGTTATTTTTACTTTTCTGACCTATCCCCCATTTCTCTCCCAGACGGAAAGCATAATCAGAAACTGCATATCCTTGCAAATCATTCACTGTAACCACATATATTTGAGTGGAGGTAGTATCATTATAATTTAACAGCATCCGTTCCAGGTTATCTCTCTCCTGCACACTGAACACACCCGAAAAGTCGTTTACCAGTCGCGGAGGCGACATCGGTTCGGGTATATCCTGTGCCTGCACAGGGAGAATAAGAGAAAGTAATACAAATAAAATTATATTCTGGAGGTATCTCATTTTTGGGATAAAATATGAATATAAAACTATCACTCAGAACTACATATAACCGACAATAGCTTACGGCTTTCATCCATAAGCTATATGAAAGGAAATATATCTGATTATCAGAATTGTACCTGGGGAGCAGTCTGACTACCCGGGTCTGCTTCGAAATAACCTTTCTTCTCGAAACCGAACCATCCGGCATAAATGACCTGTGGGAATTTCCGGATATAACCGTTATAATCCTGCACGACCGTATTGAATTTATTCCTTTCTACGGAAATGCGGTTCTCTGTGCCTGCTAATTCATCCTGAAGCGCCATGAAATTCTGGTTTGCCTTGAGGTCGGGGTATTGTTCCTGCACCATCAGAAGCCTTCCGATGGCAGTACTCAACTGGCCTTGTGCTTCCTGGAATCTCTGGATATTTTCTTCGGTCAGGTCTTCCGGATTTACGGTCACCTGTGTAGCTCTTGCCCTTGCTTCGGTCACAGCAGTAAGAGTTTCCTGCTCGTGCGAAGCGTATCCTTTTACTGTATTCACAAGATTGGGTATCAGGTCGGCACGGCGCTGGTAAGCGGTTTGAACCTGTCCCCACTGCGAAGATACAGCCTCTTGTTTTTCTACCATTGTGTTGTACGAACAACTGGACATAAATACCGATACAAAAAGCGCTAAAATAAGTGTAATCTTAAATGTCTTCATTGATTTTCGTTTTTATAAAGAATTATAATGTTAACAATATAATTGAAAACAAGTTTTCAGAAAACAGTAATTATTTTCTTTGTGCAAAGATAAAAAAACCGGACGTTTAAAATGCCCGGTCATGTTATCCATTTTTTATCTTTTCAGTTTCTTTTCTATTTCTTCTATATCTTCCCTGAATGCCTTATCAACCTCTATCTGATCCTTGACGGTTTTGCAGGCGTGCAGGACAGTAGCATGATTCTTCTTTCCAATAATGGTGCCTATCTGCGCTAATGACATTTCGGTATACAATTTCGATAAATACATGGCAACCTGCCGTGCTTGTACTATCTCCCGTTTACGGGATGCCGTTTGAAGCAATTCGGTCTTGATGTTGAAATGTTTGCAGACAATTTCGGATATACTGTCAATCGTAATTTTCTTCTTTTCTATCTTACGGATAGCCTGCCCTATCACCCTTTTAGCCAAGGCAAGGTCGACTTCTTTATTGTAAATGACCGAGTAGGCCATCAACGATACAATAATACCTTCCAGGTCACGAACATTCTCAGTTACGCTTTCGGCTATGAATTCAACTACATCTTTAGGAATGGAAAGTCCATCCTGCAGTATTTTATTTTCAAGTATTTTGAGCCTGAGTTCATAATCCGGGTTCTCCAGCTTCGATGTCAATCCCCACCGGAAACGCGTCAGCAGACGCTCTTCCACACCTTGCAGTTCGGAAGGAGCTTTGTCCGAAGTCAGTACAAGCTGTTTATTGTTCTGATGTAGGTGGTTGAATATATGAAAGAAAGTATTCTGGGTTTTTTCAAGTCCTACTAATTCCTGTATATCATCTATTATCAGAATGTCTATTCCCTGGTAAAAGTTGATAAAGTCATTCACCGTATTGAAGCGGGTAGCATCTGTATACTGCACTTTAAAAAGATGTGCCGATACGTACAATACCTTTTTGTCCGGATTTTTCTCCAGTATCTTCGAACCGATGGCATGGCATAAATGCGTCTTACCCACCCCCGAAGTCCCGTGCACAAACAAAGGGTTGAAAGCCGTCCTGCCGGGATTATCCGCTATCGTTTCGCCGGCTGTACGGGCAAGCTTATTACTCGTCCCTTCAAAAAAATTATCAAATGTATATTTGGGATTGAGTTGCGAATCGAAGTCAACCTGTACAACTTTCTGGAAAGGATTGGGAATCTTATTCGCCTGCTTGGGAGTGATTTTATCCACGCTCAGGGACTTTGTATCACCCCTGTAGTTAATGTGCGTATTGGTAGTATTCTCAGCCAATATACGGTAATTGAGAATAGTATCGCTTCCAATTTCGCGGTGCAATGTCATCCGCAACAAATCCACAAATTTATCTTCGAGATATTCATAGAAGAATTGGCTGGGGACCTGGATAGTAAAAATATTATTCTCGTAGGAATAGGGAATAATAGGAGAGAACCATGTATTAAACGTAATCTCCGAAACATTATCTTTGATAACATTTAAACACTTATTCCATAATTTAGCAACGTTGTGACAGTTCATCTCATTTAATTATTCTTGCGGTTTCTTCCGATTTTCCTAGTACAAAATTTCAAAATTTATTTCTCAAAAACAA
>DQAM01000402.1 GCA_003523545.1 Dysgonomonas sp. | reverse complement strand
CAGGTAATTCAAAAATTCCATCTGTAACTCCTGCGACTGTTCACTAACTGTAAACGCTGGCTTATCCGCGAACTCGGTGACCAAATAAAGAGCTATCCTTTCTGCTTTCATTTTTGAAAAAGCGAACAAGGTATTCCACTGGATAAACTTTTCTTCTATCTGCCTGATAACATACTGATAATTTTTGGATGCAGGGAACGCTTTCAATACATTATTAGCCGATACGATGAGTCCCCTCAGCAGACGTTTATCGTCTTCGTTGAGGCTATACCAGAACAATTGTGAAGCTACCCTAACCTGCGGACGGAAAGTAAGCACGCCTAATTCTTCATAGGCAGTTACCAGTTTTTCAAAAATAGTCAGAGCATCCGCATCATGTACCCCTTTCATATACGATTCAGAATAGCTTTGCTCTACTTTCTTATTTATATATCCTTTTGCATCGAAATCCTGCGATACCTGCCATTCCAGGAATGCCTGGAAAGCAAGGTATTCTCCACGATAGACATGCTTATTTTCAGATTCTATTTCCTGTTCCCAGATATCCCTGAATTGATTTATCGCTTCGTCTTTTAACGGATGATAAAAGCTTGTGCCCGTCAAGTGATACAGCAAATTATCTTCTCTGCGCACAACCGTCAGATCAAGAGACTGTTTATTAACTGCAAACTTATAATTACCCAGTGCAATAATGTTTTCCCCATCGACGAATAACTCGGTTTTATCCTTGAGGATACGCAAAGCATCTTCCAGTGAAGTTTTCAGGCTGTTCTCCAGATTCTCAGCTTTCGAAACATCTCCCAGTCCCCGTAAATCTTCCGCCAACTGGCGAACTTTAGCCACCATAAGGTCGGTAGAATAAAAAGCCTGAATTTCCTCTTTGGTTTTAAATGATTGAGCCTTATTCTCCACGTTTTTGAGTACACGCAAACCGATTTGCTCAAGGGATGAAGTTTTGCGGTTGATTTGCTCAATCAATTGCGTTTTACGACCATCGAAAACCTTGATAACCTCTGTCCTCTTATCGGCTATTATCGCTATAAATTCATCGAAATCGGCGAATTTACTCTCCAGTTCTTCTATCTGGACACTGATTTTAGTATAATATTCATCCGATTTTTCGGGACTAGTAGCCAGTTCCAGATAATTGACAATGCTTTGTTCCAATAAGGTCAACTGTGCCCGGAATTCTGCCGAAGCTTCATTGCTTTTCAGCGAATCGACTTTCTTTTTCAGTTGCGCCCTGAGTTCGTTCAATGAAGCGAATATCAGGGATATTTTCTCGATAATCTTAGTCGTCTGCGTCGTATCGTCTATCTTGAGACTATTCAGAATATCGATAAGCAATTCGAGTTCGGAGGATATCAGCTTACAGTTTTCTTCTATCTTGTTCGCATCTATAACCTTCGTAACTTTCTGGACATTATTCTTTTGCTCGGTAACTTTCGCTTCGTAAGGAACTAAAGCCTCATCCCTCAATAGGAATTCAACCGTTTTTTCAGATAACTTACTACTAGTATCTGCCAGAATCTTTTTCAGTTCGTCGATTTTAGCCGTATCTATGTATCGATAATTATTCAACTCTATAACTTCGCCCTGCATCCGCCGGCTATCAGCCAATAGCTTGACAAGTTTATCGAGAGTATCGAATTTCGTATTTTTAATCGAAAAAAGCAGAGCATCCACCTTTTCCGATGTGGAGGCCAGAATTTCTGCTGAATATTTCTTCTGCGCTTTTACCTTCTCAAATTCATCGATAGCTGTACTTGCCGTATCTTTTATCTGCAATAAAGGCTCGGATAAAGCATATGTAGTCTTCTCCGAAATCCAGAAATAGGCATCGACTATATCTCCCGATTTCTTTTCTATGTCTTCATAAAGGCCTTCGTAAGTGTCCTCTTTATTAATCAACTGAATCAGCTCATGGCTTTCTGCCATTGCTTTTACAATATCCTTATTTCCGATTTTATACAGGAAATTATCTTTTTTCTCCGTATTTTCTTTCAGTTGGGCAGAATACGGGGTCTGCCAGATCTGCACCTGATGATGGCGCGTCGCTTCCTGCTCGGAACGGAAAAAAATCAATGTCCCATCATAAAACAAGGTATGACCGTTGCAAATAATCGGCGTTTCTACCTGTTGTTTGATTATATTATAAGACATTATAACATAAATATTCCGCTTGTTCTGATAGAAAACATATAGATAGTCTTCACCATTCGGCGAAGCAATTTTTCGGAAAAACTCTAACCCAGAAAGATCGCTTTCGAACAATTTGTGTTCTCCGTTTTGCAGGTAATATCCGTTCGGGAAAATAATACCTTGATTGTCGGGTAGCAGTATTCCCGCATCGTTAAGCATAGGTATGTTTAATACCTCTTTAGTACGTGTATTGAACACAAACGTCCTGAAATCTTCCTGATACGGTTTAATCCGTACCAATATCAGATTACCTAAATCAGCATAATAATAATCCGCATCATCCAATTGCTGATCTTTATTCTCCACCTTTTCGGCATAGATACCTTTGCCTGTCTGTGTATTATCTTCAATTTTGAATGTTATATCTCCACCTGTCGCTTCAATAAAGACTTTGTCAAGAATGGATATATGAGGAAATGTTCCCAGGCGACGGTCTTCAAGATTGGTTTTTATCCACTCGAATTCGTGCTGAGGGGCTTTTTTCACCTCATGAATGCTCCGGTCGTCCTGATAAATCAGTTCTGTACCTTTTATCAGCCATTTGAAGGCCTTCATATCATCCGCATTCTTGCTGGTCTGGAAAATCATATACAGATAATTCTCCGTACGCCTGAATTTCAAGAAGATAGAATCCCTATAATATTTGTACAGGTTTTTGAAATCTGTAACGAAAGTCTGATCCTCAATCAGTTCGAGTGGCTGAGGAATAAACTGGTTGTTTTCGAACAGATAAATACTGAATACATCGCTGAGTTGTATTTCCGTCCGAAGTCCAAAATGGACATTATAGCCAAAAATACATAGATTACCTAAAGCAAGGATACCCCGTGCTTCACAATTGTTTTCTGTATTTATACGTTGATTGGCTATCAATGAAAAATCCGTTGAAGAGAAGACCTCTTTCCGTGCCTCATTCAATGAATTAAGACGGTTCAGTAAATCATCTTTCTGGGTTTGCAGACGTTTTCTTATAATCTCATACGTTCCTGCCTCTAATGTTTCAACAGCTTTATTTTGTTCTGTATCCTGCATAATATTATATATATGAATCTTTTATTCCTATTTATATTTATGAAATCACTGTAATCGTTTTATGATTTCTTTTACTTTATCATTACCCGGATAACCTGTGATTTGTTCTTTCAATTCTCCGTTTTTATCAAAAAACATATATGTTGGAATACTGGAAAAGCCATAGTTATCCAATATAAAATCCCATTCATCTTCTTTTAAATAATAATGCTCACCTCCTATACCCTCAAGCATTTTCATCCATTGTGTTTGAGGAGAAGACTCGTTTGTTATATAAACGAAAGTAACATCTTTCAACTCCGCTTTTAATGTTCTCATCTCTCTCATAGCCTCAACGCAAGGCCCGCACCACGTCGCCCAAAAATCGACCATTACAACTTTACCTGTGTATTTATCCAAAATCGTTTCTAAAAGCTTTTCGTTGGATACATCGGGTATTTCGTTGATTATAACCTTACTTTTCGAGGCAGACAGTCGGACAACGTCTTCATTCTTACGCAAAAGTATCTTGGCTATTTCATTACTTCCATAGTAGTCTTGTATATTACTTTTCTGTTCATCTGACAGAGGTTCTAATTTATTTTCGAATTGCAGGCTGTAAACATTTCCTACCAGCACATCGTAGAATATACCATCATCAAATCCTACTAAATCGGCTAAAATACTTTTTGTTATTTTTAACCACTCATCAATAGGAATTTCTCCTATCGGTGGAATATTTAATATTTCGTCTTCTAAAATAGATCTTAAAACATGACTATAAGAGAGATTATATAAATTCATAGGATTATTCAAATCAAAATCTTCCAGAAATGAATAATACGAAATATCCGGTTTAATATATTTCAATGTGTCACTTTCATCCTCTCTCGTATTAATAAGAAGCAATTTTAATGCTTCTTGCCGTAACATCAGATTCGACTCAAGTACCTTTAGTTTTATTTCATTTGACATATAGCTTTTTCCTCGCTCCGAAACCACTGTATCATTCTGAGCAATCTCTAATCTTGTACCCAGATCATATTTCATGATGAAGGAGACATAATCTTTCGGGCTTTCTATATATCGGTACACACTATCTAAATTAATATAATCATACTTTTTGCCTGAAGTAACCATCTCCATAAACAAATCTGACCAACTTTTAAAATCTTCACTGAATAGAATTGTTCCTTCGATTATCTCTGCTTCCCAATTACCTTCATCATTTATAGTATAATTAATTTTCATTTCTTTATCCGGTATAAAACTTACTATATCTGCAACCCAATTCGATTCGTCCTGTAACATTATACTACAAAAGAGAGGACTGAATTCTGTTGGAACTTCGAAATTCCACACTCCATTACTATCTGGTTCTATTTCGAGAGTTGTGGGTACCATCGTTAGAGGATTAGGCACAAACAATCTCAATTCCATTTTTTTATCATTTGAAGATTTCTGTATTTTACCAGATATTTTGGC
>DQAM01000398.1 GCA_003523545.1 Dysgonomonas sp. | reverse complement strand
GCAAAGTTGAGATTGCCGTGAGCGCGGACATATTTCATAGCTTTATCCTCATAATTACACCGTACGATATACATATCTGAAAGGTCATGTTCTCCTTTCCCTGTACGCAGCAATTCTGATTCAAGAAATCCAACTCCTGAAAAAGACCAGCATGTACCGCTGCTTCCCTGGTTTTTGATAGATGTTATCGGATTTTCTTTTACTACGGTAAACCGGTAACCGGATGCCGCATTTTGTGCCTGAAGGCTAAAGGTTAATAGTGTGGCCGCTAAGACCGGCAGTATTCTTCTCATTTTGCAATATATTTTATTAAAACTATATAAATTCTCACTATTGCAAAGATAGATAAAAAGGAGTAAAATCGGTTTACTATAAATGGCTTAACCGTTATAAAATTATAAAAGCTCATATAATCCGAATTTCAAATTATACTCAAATAAAAAACTCAGGTAAAAATCATACCTGAGTTTTCGATTTATTTATAGATAAGAATAATGTATCATTATTCTTGTCCGCTGTTATCATTTGGTTTTTTCTCCACTTTTCTTTCAGGGCGTGGAGGGCGTGGAAGTAAGGCTTTACGTGAAAGTTTGATCTTTCCACTTCTTTGGTCGATGTCTACGAGTTTTACTTCGATCATATCGCCTTCTTTCAAACCGGACTCTTCCATAGTTTCGATACGATCCCATGAGATTTCGGAGATATGTAATAAACCGTCTTTTCCGGGTAAGAACTCACAGAATGCTCCGTAAGGCATAATGGAACGAACTTTTGCTTCGTATACCTCGCCAATTTCGGGTACAGCGACAATGCCTTTTACCTTAGCCATAGCAGCTTCAATAGAAGCCTTATTAGTAGCCGATATTTCAACACGTCCGTATCCGTCGATTTCTTCGATAGTGATGGTTGCTCCTGTTTCTTCCTGTATTCCCTGGATGATTTTTCCACCGGGGCCGATAACAGCGCCGATGAAATCTTTGGCAATGATGATTACCTCGATACGTGGTGCATTCGGTTTCAAATCAGGTCTTGGTGCAGGAAGGGTTTCCAATACTTTGTCCATGATATGTAAACGTCCTTCACGTGCCTGGTTCAAAGCCTTTTCAAGAATTTCGTAAGAAAGTCCGTCCACCTTGATATCCATCTGGGTGGCAGTGATTCCGTCTTTAGTACCGCAAACCTTGAAGTCCATATCGCCTAGGTGGTCCTCGTCGCCTAAGATATCTGAAAGGACTGCAAAATTGGTTCCCTTATTCTCGGAAATCAAACCCATCGCAATACCTGTTACCGGTTTTTTTATCTGCACACCGGCATCCATAAGAGCCAATGTTCCGGCACAAACCGTTGCCATAGAAGACGATCCGTTCGATTCCAGAATATCTGAAACCACACGTATCACATAGGGATAATCGGTAGGAATCATCGGTTTCAACGCCCTGAGGGCAAGATTACCGTGTCCGATTTCGCGGCGTCCTACGCCACGCTGCGGGCGGGCATCACCTGTCGAGAAAGGAGGGAAATTATAATGAAGAAGAAAACGCTCTTTAGTGTTGTTGAGGACGTCATCTATTATTTTTTCATCCAGTTTGGTACCCAGGGTAACCGTTGTGAGGGACTGAGTCTCTCCACGTGTGAAAATAGCCGAACCGTGTGTTCCCGGAAGGTAATCTACTTCGGACCATATAGGGCGGATTTCGGTAGTTTTACGTCCATCCAGTCGTTTTCCTTCATCAAGTATAGAACGGCGCATCGCCTCTTTCTCTACTTCATGGTAATACTTTTTGATAAGTGATTCTTTTTCGGCCAGTTCTTCTTCCGTAAAAGTTTCTTTATATTCTGTCAGGACAGCTCCGAAGTTTTCTGCACGCTGGTGCTTATTCGGGTTGCATGAGGCAGCTACAGCATATACTTTATCGTAGCATTTTTCCCATACGTCTTTGCGAAGGTCTTCGTCGTTTTCTTCGTGGTTGTACTCACGTTTTACAGTTGTACCGCAAAGTTCCATCAGTTCTATCTGAGCCTGGCATTGTGGTTTGATGGCTTCGTGAGCGAATTTGATAGCTTCGAGCATATCTGCTTCCGAAACTTCTTTCATCTCACCTTCTACCATCATTATATTATCAAGGGTGGCAGCCACCATGATATCTATGTCCGCTTTTTTTAGTTCGTCAAATGTCGGATTGATGCAAAATTGACCGTCGATTCTGGCAACCCTCACTTCCGAAATAGGACCGTTGAACGGAATATCCGATACGGCTAATGCGGCAGATGCAGCCAGTCCGGCTAAAGCATCAGGCATATCTTGCCCGTTGGAAGAGAAAAGTGTTACATTCACAAATGTTTCGGCATGATAATCGTCCGGAAAAAGTGGGCGGAGTGCCCTGTCGATTAATCTCGAAACCAAAATCTCAGAATCGGAAGCACGTCCTTCACGACGCATAAATCCTCCCGGAAAACGTCCGAACGAAGCGAACTTTTCTTTATATTCTACTGTCAGGGGCATAAAATCTACACCCGGGTTTGCTTCTTTAGCGGTCGTTACTGTTGCCAGCAGAAACGTATCGCCCATGCGTAAAGTAACGGATCCGTCGGCTTGTTTTGCCAATTTGCCCGTTTCTATGGTGATAGACCTTCCATCACCCAAATCGATACTCTTTGTAATCGGTTTAATCATAATTTCTTTTTTCTAACTTCTTAAAATCGTGCAAATGTACGGAAACTTTTTAATTATTTCATTGTCAAGCGGGTTAAAGATGCTTATCATAGGCATGATACATAATCTTTTTATTTATTTTTTATTCGGTGTAACAATTGGTAATTTTATATCGTCTTTCAGGTAAAGACTCTTTTTAAAAACTATGATTATGAAAAAGATAATAATATGTTTAATAATAACTGCTTTTTCCATTCAACTGCAGGCTCAGTCGTTTGAAAAACTGTTGCAGGATTTTTCGAAAGCCGAGAATGTGGAAAGCGTAAAGATCGGTAAAGTAGGATGGAACTTTCTGAAAATGGCATCTATCGGAAAAAAGGATATGGCGATTATGAGGAAAATAAGTTCTGTACAGGTGATGGATATGAGCGGATGTCCTGAGGAGATAAAGAGCCGGTTTGCCAGCGAGGTGGAAAATCTGAATGATAATGAATATGAACTGCTTTTGAGCGCTAAAGATGATGAAGATGAAGTCCTGATTTTGTCTAAGATAAAAAAGGATAAGATACGGGAATTGATAATTATCGATAAAAATG
>DQAM01000400.1 GCA_003523545.1 Dysgonomonas sp. | reverse complement strand
ACTTCCAATATACGCCTCGACGAAGCTGTGGCGCGGGCTATGGTCATTATAACCATAGACATGATCATTAATGACATAAGTATCTGCATGAGGTAATTTACAAACGAAATTAGCTCACCTACCTTTAATTCCCCGGCAGTAATCTTATTTCCTCCTACCCAAAGAATCGCAATGATAGACATATTCATCACGAACTGCATGAGCGGGAAAATCGTAACAATCAGATTGGAAGCCTTGATGACAGTATCTTGTAAATCGACGTTTTTTTCTGAAAACTTTTGGGTTTCGAAATCTTCCCTGACAAATGATTTAACTACCCTTATATTAATAAGATTCTCCCGTACAATCGCATTCAGATTATCAATTTTCTCCTGGACTTTTATAAAAAGGGGAAATCCTTTTTTCAAAATTATATATACGCTTATACCCAGTATAGGTATAGCTATCAGCAGTACCATAGCCAAGCCGGCATTGATGCGTATGACATAAAACAGAGCCATTACCAGCATCATCGGGGAGCGTAGGAATATGCGCATCGTCATCAATACTACCTGCTGTATTCTGGAAATATCGTTCGTGAGGCGTGTGATAAGCGAAGCAGAACTAAACCGGTCTATATTGGAGAATGACAATTGCTGTATTTTGTCGAATAAAGATGTACGCAGGTCGGTACCAAACCGGATAGACGTACGCGACGATATATATACATTTATGATGCTGACAGTTAAGCTGACTAAAGCTACCAGTATCATATATATTCCCGTACGGGTGACAACCGATATGTCTTTGGGCATCACCCCTTCATCCACGATTTTTGCCATAAGCCAGGGCTGGGTAGTTTCGCAGATAACGAATATCAACACCAGAAAAGGACTGATGATCAGGCTGATTTTGTATTTTTTGAGTATCTGCCAGTATCTTGCCATGATTCATTGTTGATGAATGGGAATCTTTCTCTTGTAAGCTTATTTATGATTTATTTCTACTTTGCGGGTAGGCTCCAGTTCACGGTTACGCTTATCCACGGAAGCAACTAAATTATCAGCCAATACTGCAAAAGCATTGCCTGTGATAGAATTTTCATTTAAGGCCACAGGTGCGCCGTTGTCGCCGGCTTCGCGGATACTCTGCACGATAGGTATTTGTCCCAAAAGAGGCGCACCCATTTGTTCTGCGAGATTTTTCACACCGTCTTTTCCGAAAATATAGTATTTGTTTTCGGGCAATTCGGCAGGCGTAAACCAAGACATATTTTCTATCAGCCCGAGGATCGGCACGTTTACTTTTTCGTTGGTAAACATATCTATCCCTTTACGGGCATCTGCCAAAGCTACTTCCTGAGGAGTGCTGACCACTACCGCCCCGGTTATTGCCAAAGTTTGCACGAGGGTAAGGTGGATATCGCTTGTTCCGGGCGGGAAATCAATCAGGAAATAATCGAGTTCTCCCCAGTTTGCATCCGTGATTAATTGTTTGAGGGCGTTTCCTGCCATCGCTCCACGCCATACCACAGCGCTGTCTTTTTCGACAAAAAATCCTATCGATAACATTTTAACGCCGTACTTCTCGACCGGAATAATCAGTTCTTTTCCGTCTATCGGTTCCAGATAAGGGCGTTCCTCTTCTACCTGAAACATTTTAGGCATCGACGGACCGAATATATCCGCATCGAGCAGACCTACCTTATAACCTTTTTTGGCGAGGGCGACAGCCAAATTAGATGTCACGGTGCTTTTACCTACTCCGCCTTTTCCCGAAGCTACTGCGATTATATTCTTTACTTCCGGTAAAACAGGGGCAGGCCCTTGCGTTACAACAGGTTGTTTTGTTTTTACCTCGATGTTTCCTTTGATATCTATATCGGGCGAAGCAAAAGTCAGGATTGCTGTTTCGGATGCTTTTACCACAGATTTGATAAAAGGATCGTTGGGTTTTTCAAATAGTAACGACAGGCTTACTTTATTGCCTTCGATATGTATGTCGTCCGAAACGAATCCCATTTCAACGATGTCTTTTCCTGTTCCTGGATAACGGACATTCCGTAAGGCATCTATAATAAGCTTCGGATATATTTTTGTACTCATAACTGTATTTTATCTGGTTTTATTATCGTCTTTAGTCAATACTCTCGAGTTACTTCTCGAATAACTCCTGTAGGTATCCTGTTCAATTTCTATATCGGGTTCAATCCATTCCTGTAGCGGTGGACAAATAAATTTTAGATATTTGATGTTTAAACCCCGCGAGAGCCATTGTTGTTCATAGAATGTCTGGATTTGCGTCGCAACATCTTCCAGGCCGGAATGGTATAAGTCTTCGCTCCGGAAAATAACCGGCAGATTATTTTCTTTTACCATAGCATCGGTATATGTAAACATGAAGTTGCTGTCGGTTTTCAGATGGACAATGCCTTCGGGAATAAGGAATTTCCGGTATAATTTCATGAAACGGGTAGAAGTCATTCTTTTATTTACCTTATTCATCTGCGGGTCGGGAAAAGTTATCCAGAGTTCCGATACTTCATTTTCTGCAAAGAAATATTCCAGTAATTCGATATGCGTCCTCAGGAAAGCGGCATTGGTTAGATTTTCTTCTTTAGACTGCTTTGCACCTGTCCACATGCGGGCGCCTTTTATGTCTATACCTATGAAGTTCTTGTCGGGATGCAATTTGGCAAGTCCTACTGTATATTCACCTTTACCGCATCCCAATTCCAAGACTATGGGATTCTTATTCCCAAAAAAAGATTCGTTCCATTTGCCTTTCATTTCGAATCCTTTTTCCTGCAAAACGGAATACGGATATTCGAATACATGCGGAAACTTTTGCATGTCGGCAAATTTACTCAGCTTGTTTTTTCCCATATTATATATTTAAAAACAGGGTCGTTTTGTTAAAATATAATTATTGATTTGAAAGAATTTACAAAGGTAGATTTTTCTTTCTATACCTGTCGATGTAACAGATGTTATTTTTCTGCCGTAAAAGGAAATACCTCCAAAAACCGGGTGGCGTTTTTAAAGGTATTTTCTCTAAGTTTTATATCAAATATTTCCTGATAATTTATCATACGAAATGTATCGCAATCGGTTTTTTCTTTTTCCTCTTTCTTCTTGCGTAATAGGCAATAACAGCAGCACTACCTGCAACGATTACTGTAGCAATCAATAAATTGGTTTTGCGATCCATAAGTTTAAAAATTTAAGTATAAGAAATTAAAATTCTATTCTGTAAAGATAGAAAAAGAAATGTGGTTGAAGCATTTATCGACTATAAAAATTGAGATATATACGTCACATTCTTATAGTGAAGGAGTGCTTCCCCCATCTATCGGTAAGCTTATCCCGGTAATATAGGACGCCTGATTTGATGCAAGGAATAAGACTCCCGCAGCTACTTCCTCGGGTTTTCCTATCCTTTTCATGGGTATTTGTTCCTCTCTTTCTGCTCTTACCTCTGTTTCCGATTTACCAGATTTCTTTGCATCCGAAGTTATGATAGAAGCTATACGCGAAGTATCGGTACTTCCCGGAAGAACATTATTCACTGTTATGCCATAAGGAGCTAGTTCCCCGGCTAATGTTTTGCTCCAGGAAGCCATAGCGGCGCGTACTGTATTCGATACACCCAGTCCCGGTATGGGAGCTTTTACAGACGTAGATATGATATTTATAATGCGCCCCCATCCATTCGCTTTCATATCGGGTACAAGCGTTTGAGTAATCAGTTGTGATGCTATAATGTGCTGTTTGAAAGTGTCAAGCAGTTTTTCGGGCTTTTCTTCGATAAGTAATCCCGGTGCAGGTCCTCCCGAATTATTAATCAGAATATCTATTCCATCTCCTTTATTTTTATATTCTTCTATTTTGCGGATTATATAATCGGGGTCGGATAAGTCCCCAATGATGTAAGCATGTTCCTGCGATTCTTTTTGGCAGGTAAGCCGGCTTAAACTTGCTTTTAATTTCTCTTCGCTTCGGGATAATAATATGACCGAAGCTCCTGCATCAGCCAGCAATTGGGCCGAAGCAAAACCTATACCATCCGAACCACCGCATACAAGCGCTTTTTTTCCTGTCAAATCAATAGTCATAGTTGTGTTATTTAGTCGATTTATTTCCATAAAGGTAAGTAAAAAACGATTATGTATGAAAAGTACATTATAAAGTACAATTTTTACAAATAAAATAGAAAATTTATTATTTATATTTGTAATAAGTTATTTTATAAAATAATTTACATATACATTATTCATAGACACGGAGAGGGTGTTTGAGTAGAGGAGGACGAGAGCG
>DQAM01000399.1 GCA_003523545.1 Dysgonomonas sp. | reverse complement strand
TAACTATATAATATAGTTGTGTAACTATAATTTTTAGTTATATTTGAAAAGCTAATGTAATGAAAATAAAGAATGAAAAAGCTGACCTCGAAAGAAGAAGAAGTATTACGGAGTTTCTGGATATACGGCCCTATGTTTATTCGCGAGCTTCTGGAAAAGCAGGAGGAACCTAAACCTCACTATAATACCTTGTCGACAATAGTGAGGATACTGGAAGAAAAAGGTTATATCGGTTATAAAGCATACGGAAATACATACCAATATTTTGCATTAGTTTCGGAAGATGAGTACCGTAAGAATACATTGAACAAAGTTGTTGACAAATATTTTGATAATTCTTATACAAGGGTTGTTTCGACTTTAATAGAAGAAGAAAAGATATCTGTAGAAGAAATCCAGAAGCTTATAAAAGAGATAAAAAAGAAATCTAATTCTGATTGATTTATGGCTGAATTCATTTTTTATATATTCAAATCTGCCGTCTGCCTTTGTGCGTTCTATATATTTGTGAAGGCATTTTTATCATACGATACATTCTTTTATCTAAACAGAATTATTATCCTGTCCGGAGTTTGTGTATGTTTTCTTATATCGGCTTTCGAAATACAGTTGACGGAAGCTACTGTAATCCACAGGTCAATCAGTGATATCAGGAATACAATTTTACCTCCATCCGTTAATATACTGGAAGAAAATCCACTACCCGAAAATTTTCTGTTTGAAACGGATCAATTAATCCCTGTACAAGAGGATATACATGCAAGCCAAACTCCTTATACATGGATGCATTTTGTATTCTTTTTATATTTTGCAGGTATTATAATTAATGCTTTTGTATTAGTCCGTTCATACATATCCATGCGTAAAATTATAAAAGGTGCCTATAAAAAAGCCTATGGTAAATATACCCTCGCAGTCACGTCTTCCTCTGTAGTTCCGTTTAGTTGGAGACAATTTATTGTTATTTCACAAAAGGATTTAGAGGAAAATCCCGATGAAATAATAACACACGAGATAGCTCATATAAAGCATAAACATACCTACGATAACATCTTCATGGAGTTAATCTTCCTGATTCAATGGTTTAACCCAGCGGTTTGGTTATTAAAAAGGGAACTAAAAGATATCCATGAGTATCAGGCTGATATAAAAGTACTCGAATCAGGCATCGATGCCACTAAATATCAACTATTATTAGTGAAAAAAGCCGTTGGCGCAAGCTCCTACACTCTAGCCAACAGCTTCAATCACAGTAAAATTAAAAAACGTATTACTATGATGTTAAAAGAAAAATCAAACAAACGGGCGCTTTTGAAGCCCTTACTGCTGATTCCTTTGTGCGTAACTGCCATCTACGCGTTTGCACGAACGGAAGTTGTCACAATAGAATCATTCGCTGGTGACGAAGTTACAAATAATATGTCTTTATCGGAAAAAAATCTGCCGGATAAAGAGGAAGTCTATTTCTTTCCCCTACCTACAATGAAAAGAATTTCGGCATATTTCGGCAAAAACGCTTCCAGGTTCCATCGTGGATATGATATGAGAGGAGTCGGAAAGGATACGATATATGCTATGGCGGACGGAGTTGTAACGCATTCGGATTATGACAAAGATTATGGAAATGCTGTTCATATCAGGCACGATAAAAATATGGAGTCGCTTTATGCCCATAATTCGGTGAATATAGTAAAAGAAGGAGACCGGGTGAAAAAAGGCCAGCCCATTGCTGTAATAGGAAATAGCGGAAAAGCGACAGGAGAACACTTGCATTTCGAAGTGAAAAAAGATGGGGAAGCTATAAATTCTTTGGTTGAGCTTACATTTAATAAGTCAATGCAAGGTATAGTACCACCCCCTCCGCCCAAATTGTACAACGAATCAGGGAAGAGAGGAAATGGGAAGACACCTCCACCTCCACCCCCGCTTCCTGTTAGAGATACCGGGGAGAAAAGAAGTAAAACACCACCACCCCCTCCTCCGCTTCCGGTTAAGGATACTGGAGAAGAACTCATTATCCGAGATGTAGAGATGGAAAATTAGTCTTATGAAGGATGTATTATAACCCCGGTATTAATAGCATATGTGAGACCGATAAAGGCCATTGCTTTATTCTATATGGAAATATAGTGATTGGACCGTTTCGGTTCTAAAAATGATTTCAAAAGGGCAGATTTTATCTGTCCTTTTTCGTTGCAAAACTTAATAAGTTAAAAAACTTACGAATAACAAGATTCCGATATTATTTTATTAATATCTTTGTATTAATAAGTTGAATGTGATTAGAACTTTTGAACCAAGTTAAAGAATGATATGAGCGAAAATAATACCAATTCGTCTAAAAATACTAAAATTCTTATAGCCGTAATTGCACTGTTGGTTGTGGGCATAGGGATTGCTGCATATTTTATTACACAAAAGAATACCCAGCTGGAAGAATTGCAACAGCTTAACGAAATAACTAAACAACAGCTTGAAGATGAATATGATAATATTGATACTCAATATGAGGGGTTCAAGATAACTATCAAAAACGATTCGTTGTTGCAGCAATTAAGCAACGAACAGGCTAAGGTACAGCGTCTGCGGGAAGAACTTAAGACCGTGAAAGCTACCGACCGCGCTGAAATAACTCGTTTGAATAACGAACTGGCAACACTCCGCAAAGTTTTGCGCTCGTATGTGGTACAGATTGATTCGCTCAACAGGGTGAATGAAAGACTAGCCAAAGAAAACCGCGAAATAACTACGAAATATCAGCAGACCACCCAGACATTAAACCAGGTTTCGCGCGAGAAAGCAGATCTTACGGAGAAAGTATCGCTTGCCTCTAAGCTCGATGCTACAGGGATAACAGTACAGGCTACCAATAAAAAAGGTAAAGTACAGAAAAAAATCAAGAAGATAGAACAGTTTATAGTCTCTTTTCTGATAACTAAAAATATTACAGCAGAACCCGGTATCAGGACAATATATGTAAGGATAATGAAACCGGATGATGATGTATTGACAAAAAACCGGGCAAATACTTTTGCCTACGAAAACGGACAGATACAGTATTCGATGAAAAGGGATATTGAATACGGTGGTGAAGAAGTGCCTGTAACTTTATACTGGCAGGTGGAAGAATTCCTCATGCCGGGTACATACCGGGTCGATATCTTTGCCGACGGCAGCCGTATAGGTTCAC
>DQAM01000241.1:1187-9992 GCA_003523545.1 Dysgonomonas sp. | reverse complement strand
ATTTACAACTATAATTGAGAATCTTTTTTTACTTTTGTTATAGGCTCTGTCTTTATACAGACCTTAAATATAGAAAAAATAGATTAAAGTATTAACAAATGATTAAATATTTTTAATACCTATGATATTCGACACTTTTCCCCACAATCCGGAATTATACAACGAAGACCTCCGCCCGATAGTTGCATCCGCCATCGAAAAATACGGACGCGAAGAATGGATGGCAGCCGTACTGACAACCGAAATACACGGTCATCTGGGTATTTATGCCATCATCGGGGTGAAAATGGGAATCAAGGCTCTGGAATACCTGAAAGCCGAAAAAGGAGATGTATATATCAAATCTTTTGCAGGGCTGAAACCTCCCGTCAGCTGTATGAACGACGGCTTACAAGTGAGTACAGGGGCTACGCTGGGGCACGGAATGATAGAAGCTTTCTATACGGACAATCCTATTCCTGAAGCCGTATTTTCTACCGCAGACGATTCTGTACGTATTAAACTGGACGATTTGGTATGGAATATCATCAAGGGAAAAATCAATGCCGCCATAATCAACTCGGGGCATTATCCTCATTATTGGGACTATGTACGAAAGCTGGCTGTTCGCTATTGGGAAGAAATGGACAGGAACACTATATTCGAAATAATAAAAAACGGCTAAAAAATGTTACTTTTGCATTTCTGTAATTTTGCATGCTTACTTTTACAGAATATTTAGACCTATGCATGCTGCCGGTTTTATTTCGGGAGGGTAATTTAAATTACAAAAATGGAAAAAGAAATAGTAGTAGAAGAATTTAAGGCATCTGTCCCTATTCAGATAAGATTCAACGATATAGATGCGCTCGGGCATATCAACAACAATGTGTATTTCAGCTTCTTCGACCTGGGAAAAACAACCTATTTCGAAGACCTGAAAGCTTCATATGTAAGCTGGACAGACGGAATAGTTGTCATAGCACGCATCGAAGTCGATTTTATAGCTCCGGTTTTTTACAAAGAGCAGATCGTTGTAGACAGTAAGATTACAAAGATAGGAAACAAAAGTGCTGTATTCATGCAGCAAATACGCAATTCGATCACGAATGAGATTAAGTGCAGGGCTATGTCGGTAGTAGTTACGTACAACCCCAAGACGATGACGGCAATGCCGATTCCGGCTATCTGGAGAAATGCGATTTCAGAGTTCGAAGGCATTGAATTTTAATAGTTATGCTGATCTTTAATACCACATTTCATATCGACGACTCTGTCCATGATGAATACCTGGCTTATCTGAAGGATACATATATTCCGGCAGCTTTGGCGGGTAATCTTTTGGAACAGCCGTCACTGGCACGGATCGAAAGCCGCCATGAAGAGAACGGAGTCAGTTATGCGCTCCAGTTCAAGACCGAAAATATAGACGTGCTCAACCGCTGGGCTGCTGAAACAGGCTCTTCGATACAGCAGAATCTGGCAGATAAATTCGGGAATAAAGTTTCGGGATTCTCTACTTTACTGGAAGAGATTCCGCTTTGATAAGAAATATGGCTAAAGTTATAAAAGAACGTATCATCCTTGGAGTCGATCCCGGTACACAGGTAATGGGTTATGGCATATTACGGGTATTGGACAACAAACCCGAACTGATGGCTATGGGCGTTCTGCAACTTAACAAATATGATGATCATTATCTCAGGCTGAGAAGAATATTCGAAAGGATAACTTCCCTGATAGATGAGTATCTTCCCGACGAACTGGCTATAGAAGCACCTTTCTTCGGAAAAAATGTACAGAGTATGCTCAAACTGGGAAGGGCTCAGGGAGTGGCCATGGCCGCCGCTTTGACCCGCGATATCCCGATATTTGAATATGCCCCCTTGAAAATAAAGATGTCTATCACCGGGAATGGTAAGGCTGCAAAAGAACAGGTTGCATATATGCTGCAGAATTACCTGAAAATACCGGAGGAGAACATGCTTCCACAATTGGACGCAACGGACGGGTTAGCCGCCGCATTGTGCCACTTTTTCCAGACGAATAATCCGTCGCAGGAGAAAAAATTTACAAGCTGGAAAGACTACATCAACAAGAATCAGAACAAAATCAAAGGATAACTGTCCCTTATAACCTTCCTTAGGAAAAGTATGGCAAGATAAATTAGTAGAGGTAAGTTCTAAACTTACTCTTGTTAGCAGACAACTTACGAAATTGTCCCTACAAAAAGGACGGATTCAGAATCCGTCCCCACTGTCATTTTTATCTTTGTTCTATCTTGAATGTCCATGCCGAACGGCAGGGTATTTCCGTATACTTAATAGGCGTAACATCAATAATCATCTGCCCGTTTTCATATTTCCAGGGAAGTGAGCCTTCACGACCAAGAAGCGTTACCACCGAATTATCGGCTGGTTTATCAATATTGAGTACACACTTATCGTCCTGCCATTCGAGAAGAATAGCATATATATTGTCCCCCTTCTGAGTATAAGCGATGCTGTATTTCATAGAGCCGTACTTCGCGTTCAGTCCATGAACGGCGTCCGGAGCATCAGCTGTATAAAGCGCTGTGTAAGGAATAACCTCTTCCGGCTGGCTTTTCGAAGACCATTTCACCACGACCGAAGCATTTTGCACATCTTCGAAATATTCAACTTTTATAGGGTAACGTTTTCCCTTTTGCAAGCGGATACTGCTCTGATGAGTCTGTGAGGTTTCCGCACCTTGTACAAATCCATCAAGAGTCTGATCCTGCTTGTTCCACTGGTTTATGATCAGTTTTCCATCTATCCACACACGAACGCCATCGTCTGCTTTGGCTGTGAATGTATATTCCTCATCATAAGAAGGACTTATAAACCCTGTCCATTCCCCTGTAAAATCATCTACGCGGATGCGTGGGTCGGGCGAGTTGCGCACCCAATTGAAATTGATTGTCGAGTCGATGCGGGTTATAAATACAGGCTTTTCTTCGGTATGTTTTTTATAAGCTGTTGTACCGTAAATACCTTCTCCGTTTACACTCAGCCATTCTCCTAACTGAATAAGCCTTTCCTGTTGCAAAAGAGGAATCTGTCCGTCTCCTGCCGGGCCTACATTCAGTATCATACCGCCACCGTTGGCGACAAGAGTCGCAAAATGACGGATCAAAGCATCTTCTGTAAGGTAGTTTTCCAAAGGCTCGTTGCGGTTGAGGCCGAAAGAGCGTCCTATCCCCCTTACTTCCGCCCACGGACGGTCGGTCATTGTAATTCCGGCGCTGTATTCCGGCGTCTTGAATCCATAGTCTGCACCGTGCCCCCAGCGGTCGTTGGCAATAGCATCAGGTCCTACCGTATTATAATACCACGATATCAATTCCCGTGCATGCCATTGTTCGGCAGTATTCCACCATTCCCCGTCCGTGAACATAACAGAAGGCTTATAGGTAGATACCAGTTCTTTAAATTGGGGAATCATGTGCTGGTCTACATATTTCGCTATCGAATCATTCGGATCGATTTCCCAGTAATGAAGCGGATTAGACCATTCCGGCAGGGAATAATAGAATCCCATTTTCAGTCCGTCTTTTCTTACTGCATCAGTAAGTTCCCTGACAATATTTCTTTTAGGCCCTGTCTCCACCGAATTCCATCCCGGAGAATATTTACTGTCCCATAAGGCATATCCGTCGTGATGTTTGGTTACTAAAACGACATATTTAGCACCTGCCCTTTTAAAGAGGTCTGCCCATTCCTGAGGATTAAACAATTCAGCCTTGAACAAATCCCTGAAATCTTCGTATTTGAAATCCTGGCCGTATACGCCTTTCGCAAAATCGACAGCGGTGGATTTGCCGTCGCGCCAGCCTTTATAAGCCCATTCCGAATAACCTTCTTTCTTTGTCCATGAAGGAACGGAATACAATCCCCAATGGATGAATATGCCGAGTTTAGCATCTTTGAACCATTGCGGATAACCGCGTTCTTTGATGGATTCCCAAGTCGGTTCTACTTTCTTTTGCTGCTGGCCGCTTACGGTAATAAGTGAAAGCAATAAGCAAATACAGGTTACAATGTTTTTTTTCATTTCTTAATTCAGATCAATTTTGTCTCAAAATTATAAAAAACATTCCGTTTGTAAGAATCTTTTAGAAAAATGCACCTGCCGTTTAAGCTGGAAATCAATTTTTTGATGACAATCCACAGAATCATAAAAAACATTAAAATACATTTTTCAATTTAACTTTCTTACTTTTCCTGAGTCTATTAAGTACTAAAAAAAATTAATGTTATGTTCATCTTTTGTGATTCTGAGGTAACGAAGCATCTGGTATCTATAAAAAAACACAGATCCTTCACTAAAGCTCAGGATGACAAAAGGCGACATTCAACAATCGAGAAGCCTACACAGTTCAATAAACATTATTAATTACATCATGTTTCACCAAACTTATATTCCAGATTATGAAAGCTAAATTAATCTTATTATTTACGGTTTTAGCATTTTGCGTTAACGGATTAAATGCACAGAACAGACGTCCAATGAATCCGGAGGATATGGCAAAAAGACAATCGGAGACTCTAACGGACAGGCTCAAGCTTACAGATGAACAAAAACAAAAAGTATATGATGTCAGCCTGAAATACGCTAAGGAAAGAAGCGAGAAAATGAACAGTGCAGACGACCGGGACAAAAGAAGGCAGATAATGCAGGAATCACAGCAAAAGCAGGATGAAGAAATAACTAACCTGCTTACCGAAGACCAGCAAAAAGAATTTGAAAAATACCGCAAAGAGAGGGAAAGCCAAAGAGGAAACAGAAGAAGATAATTTTTAGTTATAGAGATTAATAAAAGAAGAGAGACAGGATTATTTTCTGTTTCTCTTTTTTTAATGATACTAGTTTATTAATCTCGATACTATCAATACGTAACAGGAAACACGCAGGCTTGCTCTATAGAAGAGATGTATATTTTAAATATCTGAGAATATCCAATATATACTCTCTTATTTAGACTTTCTATATAATGAAATCTTTCCTCTAAAAACCGGGATATAGATGATTGTCAATATTATACCGAATAATATAAAATCAGTTAATGGAGACCAAATATACATATCCCTGAAAGTAAAGAACAGGCATATATAAGCACAGATACAGCTCATAGTAGAAATCAGGACAGAATACTTTTTCTGGAAATATTCTAAAGTTTCTCCGATAGTAAGAAAAAAAGCAGCTAATAATTTACTAAAACCTACATAAGGACCAACCATAAACAAATATAGAGCATGCATTTTCCCATCTATATAACCTTCACCCCAAAGCCTTTCCAAAGCTTGAAGGAAAATCAAGATTCCTATTACGCCATATAATATGTTTATGGTTTTTCTAGTTATTCCCATTTTCCTGCCGGGGGTCTGTTCCCCACTTGAGTTTGTTGCGTATGGTAGCATAAAAGGTATGCCCGATGCGTTTGACGACATATACAGGCATGTCAGCTTTTTCGATGCGTAATACCGACCCGTTTACAGGAAAAGCTTCAGAACGCCCGTCCACAGAAACCAGAAAAGACGAGGTACGGCTGCTGACTTCCATCGTTAGCACATTGGTATCTGCAACTACCAGCGGACGTGATGTGAGGCTGTGCGGAGCAATGGCTGTAATAATAAAATTAGGAGTATCGGGCGCAATGATAGCACCTCCTACGCTCAAAGAGTAAGCTGTAGAACCGGTAGGTGTGGCAATGATCAGTCCGTCGGCTTCGTACGAAGACAGTATTTCATCATTGATATACATGGTAACGGTAATCATGGAAGCCGAATCCTGTTTCAGTATAGCGGCTTCATTCAGGGCATAATATTCTTTATCCGAATTTTCGACGGTAAGTTTTATCTGGGTTCTCTTCTCTACCTGATAGCTGCCTTCCAGTATTTCCGCAAGTGTTTCCTCTGTATCATCGGCAGAAATATCCGCAAGGAAACCTAACCGCCCGGTATTTATACCCAATATGGGAATCGTGGTTCCGCGAAGAAAAGACACCGTGCGCAGAAACGTTCCATCCCCGCCTATGCTGAGTGCAATATCCAGAGCCGGCAAAGGTTTTTCTGTATCTATTATACCTGTAATCTTACCTTCGAGTCCGATAAATTTCGATATCTGGCTGCAAAATTCTTTTTGTACGTATACTTCGGAATTACTTTCTCCAAGCATATCAAAAATATTCTGTATCACCTCTTTTTTCTGGTATTCGTTGCTGAAAGTGCCTATCTTCATATTTATAGATGCTGTTATTATTGGAAAATAATGTGCCGAAAAATTTATACTTTTATAAAATGCTATTTTTATAAAGTGGATATGAATCGCTAAAAATACTGAAAATCGACTGTTTTTCGGTATTTCCTATTAAATTTGTGAAATTGTAAACCATGCAAAGTTGGGAAAAAACTTTTATTTTGTATTTGTTTACCATTAATATTAATCAGGGAAATGACCAAATTAAGCGTAAATATTAATAAAGTAGCGACTTTGCGTAATGCCCGGGGAGGAAATATTCCCAATGTGGTGCAGGTAGCTTTGGATTGCGAGAGGTTCGGAGCCGAAGGCATCACCGTGCATCCCCGCCCCGACGGACGGCATATCCGTTTCCAGGATGTGTACGACCTCAAAGCACGCATCCGTACAGAATTTAATATCGAAGGATACCCTTCTCCCGATTTTATTGAACTCGTCTGCACGGTGAAGCCGGCACAGGTCACATTGGTACCCGATGCACACGATGCCATAACTTCGAATGCTGGATGGGATACCAAGACGCATCAGGAATTTTTGAGCGAGCTTATCGATGAATTCCAGGCAGCTGGAATCCGTACTTCGATATTTACCGGAACGGAATCCGATATGATCGAATACGCCGCCAAAACAGGGACAGACCGCATCGAATTATATACAGAGCCATACGCCGTAAATTATCCTATCGACAGGGAAGCTGCCGTATCTCCTTTTGTAGAAGCCGCGCGGATTGCCCGCAAACTGGGACTCGGACTGAACGCAGGCCATGACCTCAGCCTCGAAAACCTGAAATTCCTGCACGAAAGCATTCCTTTCATCGACGAAGTTTCAATAGGACACGCCCTCATAAGCGATGCCCTGTATTTGGGATTAGAGAAGACAATAGAGGCATATAAAAAATGTTTACTGTAGAAATATGACTAAAGAAAAAACAATAAGCCTGGCAGGAACAGCAGCATTCCACGTGTTACTGATCTTGTTCTTATTGGTCTATTATATAAAGCCGAACGATAAGGAACGCTTTACGGCCGAACTCAGCGGGGTGCCCGTCATGTTCGGAAATGCAGCGGACGCATACGGCAATGACGAACCGCTCGGACGCGGCAACGGCATGCAGGTAGATATAAACGAGCCGATAGAATCAGACCCTGCGATGCCCAACAATCTGGGAGAAGAGGCTGATGTTATAAATGAACCATTACCCGCAGAACCATCGACGCCTTCTACTCCACCTACTCCAACATCCGAAAAACCGCCTGTTGCCACACAGGATATGGAAAAAACAATGGCTCTGGAAGCCGAACGCAAAGCAGAAGCTGAGAGGAAACATAAGGCGGAAGTAGAAGCCGAAGCACGCAGGAAAGCGGAGGCTGCCGAAGCAGAACGAAAAGCGCGTGAAGAAGCTGCGCGTAAAAAAAATATAAACAGCCTGGTAGGCGGTGCTTTTGGAGACGGCTCCGGCACAAGCGGAAGCCGGGGTAATACGCAGGGTAGCGGAACGCAGGGTTCTCCTGCCGGAAACAGCACCACGGGAAAAGTCTCGGGTATAGGCGGCATCGGCAGCTATGACCTGGGCGGACGCGGACTGGGAGCAGGCGGACTCAAACTGCCTTCGTATACTGTAGACGACTATGGGACAGTAGTAGTCGATATCATTGTAAATCCATCGGGAACCGTAATAGAAGCAACGATAGGAAGAGGCACAAACACAACTAATTCCACTCTGAGAAACGAGTCTCTTAAAGCAGCTAAGCAAACCAAGTTTGCCGCAGCAAGTTCATCGAATAATCAGAAGGGAACAATTACATATAAGTTTAACCTAAACTAGAAAACAAACATGAAGAAAGCTTTAATTTTTTTGACGACAGGCTTTGAAGAGATCGAAGCCTTAGCTACAGTGGACATCCTGAGAAGAGGCGGAGTTGAGGTTAAAACCGTTTCATTGACAGACAACAAAATAGTAGAAGGCTCCCACGGAGTTCCCGTAGTTGCCGACCTGATGTTTAAAGAAGCGGGGTATGTATCTACCGATATACTGATACTTCCCGGCGGTACTCCCAAGATTAATGACCACGAAGATCTGAAACGGGAAGTAAAATCTTTCTACGAAAAAGGCAAGACAGTGGTAGCTATCTGCGCCGCCCCTATGGTTCTGGGCGGATTAGGCATCCTCAAAGGAAAAAGGGCGACCTGTTATCCCGGCTTCGAAAAATACCTCGAAGGTGCCACTTTAGAAACAGATAAAGCAGTCGTTGTAGACGGAAATATAATCACCGGACGCGGCCCGGGACTTACTTTCGACTTTGCACTGCAGGTACTCGAAACACTGGAAGGCAAAGACAAAAGAGATGAAGTGGCAAAGCAGCTTCTTTTGATGTAGAATCCGGCTAAACCCGATATATAATCACAAAAGGCTGTCCCAAAAGTAAAATTGCACTATCGAAATGTTATTTCCTTTTGTTATTGAGTCGCCTTTGCTCCTCGAATTGAAAATCGGCAGAGTGCAACGGAGCCAACAGTTGTTTCTGAGTGTAACGAAGAATCTGCGAG
>DQAM01000241.1:0-1055 GCA_003523545.1 Dysgonomonas sp. | reverse complement strand
AAAAATACTTTTGGGACAGCCTTTTTTATTTTAAATTTATGAAAACAATAGTATTAGCTACATTCCAAAATCACTTTCAGGCAGGTATACTGCAGGGAGCTCTCAAAAATGAAGGTATCGAATCGTTCCTGAGGAATGACGCTGTATCTTCGGTATTTCCTAATCTCCCCGGCTTGCAGCTGCAATTATTGGTACTCGAAGAGGATTATCCGAGAGCTTTGGAAATTTTGAAAGAAGGTTTCCCGGATTTAGCGAGATAAAGAAAAATCTACTTTGAATATTCCTTTTCTATCGGCAAAAGAGTTTATCTGCTTCACTCCTATGTGCGGCTTTCCAACAGCCATCTGCACCATTCGTCCATTCCTGTTCCCTGCGCAGCAGATACTTCAAAAATGCGCAGATTCCGGTTTACTTTAAGCACATTTTCTTTTAACACTTCCATTTTGGTACTCAGGTATGGAACCAAATCGATCTTGTTGATAACACAAATATCGGATTCCTGAAACATGTAAGGATATTTGAGAGGTTTATCGTCACCTTCCGTAACACTTATAATTACTACCCTCTGCTTTTCTCCCAGATCATACATGGCAGGACAAACCAGATTACCCACATTTTCGATAAACAGGATAGTCCCGTCTTCCGGTTTTATTTCACTTAATGCGCTATTTATCATATCTGCCTCGAGGTGGCACCCTTGCCCGGTATTTACCTGATAGACGGGAACATCGAGTGCGGCAATGCGGTCGGCATCGTTGCTGGTCTGCTGGTCTCCTTCGATGACGCCCACCGGAGCCCTGCCCTTCAAACGGCGGATGGTTTCTTCCAGAAGCGTCGTCTTACCCGAACCGGGTGAACTCATCAGGTTCAGGCAGAAAATATTCTTTTCTTCAAAATAACGACGGTTGCGTCCGGCTTCTTCGTTGTTGCGCTGCAATATATCCTGCTCGACGGCTATGATAAGGCTTTCGTCTATTACCCTTTTATCTGTATCTCCGTGGTTATCCATGGCTGTATTTTTTATTTTACTACAATCGACTTGATTCTTAATTCTT
>DQAM01000243.1 GCA_003523545.1 Dysgonomonas sp. | reverse complement strand
GCTTTTGCTTCTTCTCTTCCGATGGAATGTTATTCCAAATCTATGTGCTTCATCTCTAAGGTGTTGTATTACTTTCAGAGTTTCAGAATTCTTGTCCAGGTATAACGGTATAGGGTCTTCCGGATAATATATTTCTTCGAGCCTTTTAGCAATTCCAATGATTGCAATCTTGCCATACAGACCTAATTCTTTGAGGGCTTCGGTAGCTGAACTTAACTGTCCTTTTCCGCCGTCGATTACTATAAGTTGGGGTAGGGGGGACTGCTCTTCCTGCAGGCGGTGGTAACGACGGTACACCACCTCTCTCATTGTGTCGAAATCATTTGGCCCTTCTACGGTCTTTACTATAAAATGCCTGTAATCCCTTTTAGAGGGTTTTGCCATCTTAAATACCACACAAGCGGATACAGCATTGGTACCCTGTATGTTAGAGTTGTCGAAACATTCTATATGTACAGGTAAATCCTTAAGGTTCAAATCGTTTTGTATACCTTTTACGATTCTTACAGAACGCTGTTCCGGATTTAGTGTTTCGGCACGTTTCAGCTTGTCTACCTTGTATTGCTTCACATTCAGCTGAGAAAGCTTAAGCAATTTTAGTTTATCGCCGCGCTGAGGGATTGTGAATTCACTTCCTTCAAGCATCAAATCAGGAATGAACGGCACAACAATTTCCTTTTCTGATTTTCCGAAGCGGTCGTTCATCTCCAGAATACCTAGTCCCAGAAGCTCTTCTTTAGTTTCTTCTAGTTTTTTCTTAAATTCGAAAGTATATACCCTTATAATCGCTCCGTTATGCACACTGAGATAGTTGATATAAGCGGCATTTTCGTCTTCATCGTAAGCGTAAACATCTATGTTATAGGTGATTTTAGAAGTAACTGTAGACTTTTGCTTTAGATTTTCAATAAGGAGATATTTCTCTTTTAGCTTCTGAGCTTCTTCAAACTTAAATTCTTCCGCACATTTGATCATATCATCATATATCACCTTTGCGGCTATATTTATATCTCCCTTCAAGATTTGGCGGATATTCTCCACATTTTTATTGTAATCTTCCAAAGTCTGGTATCCAACACAAGGACCCATACATCTTTTGATATGATATTCGAGACAGACTTTAAATTTTCCGCTTTGGATATTTTCCGGAGTGAGATTCAGATTACATGTTCGGATAGGGTAAAGGTTATGAATAGTTTCCAACAGTACTTTTATCCCGAACGTATTGGAATATGGCCCGAAATACTGGGAGCCGTCTTTCACCAGATTGCGGGTCTGAAATATCCTTGGGAAATATTCATTCTTAATGACGATAGAAGCATAAGTTTTATCGTCTTTAAGCATAACGTTGTATCTGGGCTGATACTCTTTAATAAGGTTGTTTTCCAGTAAAAAAGTATCTTCTTCGCTTGCTACAACGATATATTTTATATCTCTGATTTTGCTTACCAGAATCCGTGTTTTAGGGCTGTCATGGTGTGTTTTAGTAAAATAAGAAGATACCCGTTTTTTCAGGTTTTTTGCTTTTCCTACATAAATTACCACACCTCTGTCATCATAGTACTGATAACATCCCGGTTTCTGCGGTATATTGTGAATTATATTTTTAAGATAATCATTCATTAATAGTTATCGGTCTTAAATATCATATTTTATCAAGGTGTCTATTTGGACATCTTTCGGAAAAAGGTTCCTGCCTTTCAGGTCTTCGAGTTCGATTATAAAGTTGATAAATATTTTCTTTACACCCATTCTTTTTACTAAATTATATGCGGCCGCCATAGTTCCTCCGGTAGCTAGCAGATCATCGTGTAAAAGTACAATATCATCAGGGGAGAGGGAATCTTTATGTATCTGTATAGAATCTGTGCCGTATTCTTTTTCATAATCTTCCTCTATGGTTTCGGCAGGCAGTTTGCCAGGCTTGCGTATAGGGACAAATCCTGCATTGAGATTGAGTGCAAGGATAGGGCCCATAATAAATCCTCTGGATTCTATACCTACTACTTTTGTTATTCCTTTTGCTTTATATCTTTCAGTAAGAACATCTGAAAGATCACTAAGGTTTTCTGCATATTGAAAAAGAGGGGTTACATCTTTGAATTGTATGCCTTCGATAGGGAAATCAGGAATATTCCTGACTGAGTTTCTTAAATTTTCAATTTTTTTGTTAAACATGATTTTATAAATTGTTATTTTATAGCTTGTTATTTGATTTTAGTTGTCTTGTTCCACGTGGAACCGTTCATAATATTCATGGAAACACATAACACTTGGAGTTTCCTTTATGATGGAATTTATTTTTTCCTCAATGACCAATCGATTCTTTCTTAAACCTATACATTTAACAGACGTATATATGCTTCCATCATGAAAAGTAATATTATCTTTTATATAAGGGATAGTTTTATTTGATATCTCTTTTGTCACGGATATTTTCTGTAAAAGAGTATTTGTAATTTCTTCTTTTTTTTCAGCATCCATTATGAAAAAATGAACTTCTATCTCTTCTGCTTCATTATAAGATCGGAAGAGCG
>DQAM01000242.1:840-3593 GCA_003523545.1 Dysgonomonas sp. | reverse complement strand
AAGAAGAAGAGAAGAAATTATCAGAGAAAATAAAGATAAAGGATTTTATTCCTCCGGCGTTGTATAAAATAAAAGCACGATTCAGTAAATAACAAAATCTATATATTTATATGAAATACAAATCTATTATGGCAATTGTATTAGGGGCAGGCCTTCTGGCATGCGGGGAAAAGCAGGATACTAATCCGGCAGAACAAACTCCCGTAATCGGTAAATCTTCTATACAAATCAGTGCGGGGAAAATGACTCCCGAAGCTTTATACAGTTTCGGACGGCTGAGTGATGTGCAGATTTCGCCTGACAGGTCTAAAATACTTTATGGTGTGACCTATGTTGGAATAGAAGAAAATAAAACCAACCGGGAATTGTTTATTATGGATACGGATGGCTCTAATAATAAGCAAATTACAAATACACCGAACAGCGAAAGCAATGCTGTATGGGTCAAAAACGGCTCTAAAATAGCCTTCCTTACTGCTGAAAGTGGCTCATCACAGATATGGGAGATGAATCCGGATGGAACAGAAAGGGTTCAGATAAGCAATATTGAGGGAGGTATCAATGGTTTCAGCTATTCTCCGGACGGAAGAAAAATTCTGTATATAAAAGATGTAAAATTCGGGGAGAGAGCTACCGATAAATATCCCGATCTGCCGAAAGCTTCGGGAAGAATCATTGAAGACCTGATGTACAAACATTGGGATCATTGGGTGGAAAATATTCCTCATCCTTTTGTTGCAGATTATGACGGGGAAAAACTGTCCAATGACCTTGATATTCTCGGTGACGAGCCTTACCAGGCACCTCTTTTGCCTTTCGGCGGAATTGAAGACCTGGCATGGACTACCGACAGTAAAAAGATAGCTTATACAAGTAAGAAGAAGACAGGAATAGAATACAGCCTCTCTACTAATTCGGATATCTACCTTTATGACCTAGAAACCAAAGAAACAAAAAATCTTACCGAAGGAATGATGGGTTACGACAGAAGTCCGGTTTTCTCTCCCGATGGTAAATACATGGCCTGGCAAAGCATGGAGCGAGACGGATATGAATCGGACAAGAACAGGCTTTTTGTGATGAATATGTCGACCGGAGAAAAGACTTACGTTACCGAAAGTTTCGACTACAATACAGATTTTATGTCATGGGATTCTACCGGCGAAAGCCTTTTTATCGTGACTGGCATAGAAGCAAAAACCCAGATTTACCGCGCCTATATCCATACCAAAGAGATCAAGCAGATAACTCAGGGTGTACATGATTATGAATCTTTTACAGTAGTGAACGACCAGCAGTTAATTGCTTTGAGGCATTCTATGTCTCAGCCGAACGAGATTTATGCGGTGAATATTGCGAACGGGGAAGCACAACAACTTTCGTTCGAAAACAAACATATCCTCGACCAGATACAGATGGGTAAAGTGGAAGAGAGATGGATAACTACGACCGACAATAAAAGGATGCTTACATGGGTTGTTTACCCGCCCGATTTCGATCCGAATAAAAAATATCCTGCTATATTGTATTGTCAGGGAGGGCCACAGAGCATGGTAAGCCAATTCTGGTCTTACCGCTGGAACCTGCAAATGATGGCCGCTAACGGATATATTATAGTGGCACCTAACCGGCGGGGGCTTCCCGGTTTTGGACAGGAGTGGCTCGAGCAGATCAGCGGGGATTATGGTGGACAGAACATGAAGGATTTCCTTTCTGCGATCGATGCTGTGTCAAAAGAGCCTTTTGTGGATGAAGCGAGACTGGGATGTACGGGAGCCAGCTACGGTGGATTTTCCGTATATTGGCTGGCCGGAAACCACAATAAGCGATTCAAGGCATTTCTTGCCCATGCCGGGATATTTAATGTGGAAGCACAATATCTGGAAACGGAAGAAATGTTCTTTGCTAATTGGGATTTGGGAGGCCCTTTCTGGGAAAAAGATAATAAGATTGCGCAGGGATCGTATGCCAATTCACCTCATAAGTTTGTCGACAAGTGGGATACGCCTATTATGATTACTCATGGTGAACTCGATTATCGTATTCTGGCTTCGCAGGGAATGATGGCTTTTAATGCCGCCAAACTGAGAAAAATTCCTACGCGGATGCTTATTTATCCGAACGAAAACCACTGGATCAGCCAGCCTCAAAACGGCATATTATTTCAGCGCGAATTTGCCAGATGGTTCAATGAATATCTAAAATAATGATAATCTTAACCCTCTTATTCGGGGAATATACCGGATTGTGTAATAATTATTAATCTTCAGAGGGCAATGTTATTTAATACTTTCGAATTCGGTATATTCTTTTTTATCATATTTATCCTGTATTGGTTTATTTGCAACAAATCGCTCAGGGTACAGAACATTTTACTGCTTGTTGCCAGCTATTATTTCTATGGTTGCTGGGACTGGCGTTTTTTGTTCTTGCTGGCTTTTTCTACTTTCGTAGGATATTATGGAGGTATCAAGATATATGAATCCCAAAATGAAAAAGGTCGAAAGCTTTGGCTGTGGATAAGTGTTTTGGTCAGTGTCGGATTTCTTGCCTATTTTAAGTATGCGAATTTTTTCATAGAGTCTTTTGCCGACCTTTTAAGGCTGATAGGGCTTACCCCTCATATTTCTACTCTTCATATCATATTGCCGGTAGGTATCTCATTTTATACTTTCCATAACTTATCGTATATTATAGATATTTATTACAAAAAGATCAAGCCTACTTACAATGCCGTTGATTATGGGGTGTTT
>DQAM01000242.1:0-686 GCA_003523545.1 Dysgonomonas sp. | reverse complement strand
TATGGGGTGTTTGTCAGTTTTTTTCCTTTGCTTGTAGCAGGGCCTATAGAAAGAGCGACACATTTACTACCTCAGATAGAGAAAAAGAGAGTGTTTAATTATACCCAGGCTGTCAGCGGTCTCCGGCAGATACTTTGGGGACTGTTCAAAAAAGTAGTGATAGCGGATAATTGCGCCGGACTGGTGGACGAAATTTTTTCTGATTACACTTCATATAACGGATCAACGCTTGCAATAGGGATTATTTTGTTTTCTGTTCAGATATATGGAGACTTCTCCGGATATTCGGATATTGCTCTGGGGACGGCGCGGCTTATGGGATTCAATTTGTTGAAGAATTTTAATTTCCCTTACTTTTCGCGGGATATTGCAGAGTTTTGGCGGCGATGGCATATTTCCCTTTCCTCGTGGTTCAGAGATTACTTGTATATTCCGTTGGGAGGAAGCCGGGGCGGAACCTGGATGAGGATACGCAATACTTTCGCGATATTTATTGTAAGCGGATTTTGGCACGGAGCTAACTGGACGTTTGTGGCCTGGGGATTTCTAAACGCATTGTTTATGATGCCTTCTATGATACTGAAAACAAACAGAAAAAATCTTGATATTGTCGCCAAAGGCAGGATATTTCCTTCGCTGGCAGAGACCTGGCATCTGGTTACGACTTTTTTGCTGGCAACTTTTGC
>DQAM01000525.1:5441-5601 GCA_003523545.1 Dysgonomonas sp. | reverse complement strand
TGAAGTTCGGTACAAAGACCTCATATTCAGGGATCATTTCCAGAATCTCCTCTTTTCGAAACAACTTTTTAGATGGATAAGTAATCTCAAATTGCTCCTCTAATATAGAGAAGGGCTCACGGTGGAAATTATGTCCTGATAAAATCTTCTTTTTCATAAT
>DQAM01000525.1:0-5215 GCA_003523545.1 Dysgonomonas sp. | reverse complement strand
TAAAATCTTCTTTTTCATAATTCAAGAAACAAAGAAAAGCATGAATTTGTTCATGCTTCAAAAAGGCAGGTCGTCCGCGTCATCCTGTGTGAAATCAACCGGCGCCGGAGGGGGCGGAGCCTGCTGCAAATAGTCGGGAGCACCCATCGGCTCGCTTCCGGCCGGCATCGCTATGTCCACTTTCCACGCTTTTACGTCGGTATACCAACGGCCGTTGTATTCACGGCTCTCCACATCAAAAGATATATCCAGTATATTTCCTACCTGGAGTACCGCTTCACTGGCTTTGTCTCCCCAGATCGATATACATATTTTCTTGGGGTACTGACCGTCAGTTTCCACGATAACATCCTGTTTTTTCCACTCGCCGTTACGGCCGACACCTGATTGAACAGGCAATACCTGTATTAATTTTGCAGTGATTTGCATAATTCTTTTTTCTGTTTTGGGAACACAAAGTTATAAAAACTATTGATTTCTAATTTGTCTTTCTCCTTTTTCTTCAAAATTAACAACCCCTTCCTTTTCAAAGTCACCATTCAGGAACTGCTGATAATAAGACAAAAGAAGGGTAGTTAATGGTATGGCTATAATCATACCTACGACACCCATCAATGCGCCCCATATAGAAAGGGAAAGCAATATTATAGCAGGATTCAACCCCATCGCTTTACCCATGATACGGGGAACAAGAACCAGGTCTATGATACATTGTATGATTACATAAATGAGGAGAACGAGTCCTACCATTGCCCAGAAACTCTGCCCGGTCTCGGATACTTTAAGCCACGATAATAACACCGCCGGCACGATACTTATAGTATGCAGATATGGAACCATGTGCAGTATCCCTATCAAAACTCCCATCACTATCGCCAGCGGTAGTCCGACTATCTGGAAAGCTGTCGCAAACAGTACGGCCACAATCAGGCATATAAGAGCTTGATGCCGGAAATAATTATTCATGCTCTTCTCCACATCCAGCGTTATTTTACTTACTACCGGACGGTATTTATGGGGTATAAGATTCATCCACAACTGATTTATCTTATCATAATCGAGAAGTATAAATATGAGGTACAATAGTATAATGAATACAACCGTAAATCCCAAAATGACAGATATACTGCTGGATACCACATTCTGTACGGCAGGCAATAGGTATTTCAAAGTTTCGGTAGCCGTTTCGCGGTTCAATGATTCTCTCAATTTCTGAAAATCTATATTTTCCGTAATAAACTCCTGGATACTCAGCGGAATGCCGTCATTGGACATAGACCGCAGTTGGTAGGAAGAAACAAGGTTATTAATCTGAATAATTTCATCCTTTACTAACGGGGTTACACTTACAAACAAAATTGTAAGAATTCCTGCCAGTAAAGCAAAGGTTATCAGCACGGCCCCGAAACGTTTTGTTAACCGCAGCTTCTTCTGAATAAACCGGACGATAGGATTCAATAGATACGCAATCAGCCACGCCACCATAAAAGGCAGCAAAACATTCCGCAGAATATAAATCATGTAGATTATAAAGCCGAATAACAAAAAACTGATCACGATACGTATAACCCGGTCGAAGGTATAAGGTCTGTCAAAACTGCTGCTCATAGTTTTTCGGGATTTGTCATTTTGGTTATCTTTACAAAGATATTGATTTTTCATAAACTTAATCTTATCTCTTTTAAGAATAAATAGTATGTCAAGATACAGCTTACTGGCAATAGCATTCATATACAGCCTTCCATTTTTTTCACAACCGGAAAGTGCCGTCCGTAAATTTATAAATACCAAAGGATTTGAAGCCGCTTCTATCGGTATTTGTATAAAAGACATGAATGGCAAAAACATTGCTTCTCATAATGAGAAGACAGCTTTAGTGCCTGCTTCGACTATGAAGATTGTAACTACAGCGGCGGCTGTCGAAATATTGGGCGAAGATTACCGCTTCAAAACGGATGTTGCAGTTGATAAAAGCGATACCCCGAAAATTGTAATCCGTGGATGTGGAGACCCCACTCTGGGAAGTGAATATCTAAACGATGATCCGGAAGTTTTTTTAGAGGAATGGACTAATAAAATCATAGAATCATTGCCTTCCCAAAAAACTGTAAGTATAGAAGTTGACGATAGTTATTTCGGATATACCGGAGTATCTAACAAATGGCTGCAGGAAGATATGGGCAATTATTATGCAGCAGGAGCATACGGAATCAGCATATTCGACAATACGTATAGATTATACTTTAATACGACTAATCCGAACGTAACGCCAATAATAATCCGAACCGCTCCCGAAATGAAAGACATTGTATTTGACAATCAAGTCACGACAAACACCACCGGAAAAGACAACGGGTATATAAATGGTGAGCCTTTTTCTTTCTTACGCAGGATAGTCGGCGATATCCCGGCTAACCGTAAATCTTTCTCCATAAAAGGGGATATCCCTGATCCCGGTTTATATCTGGGACAAACCCTGGCAAATAAGCTATTGGAAAAACAAGTCCGTACAAACGGTATTACCACCTACAGAAGAAAACAAAAAAAGCAGAATACGATAAATACCGGAGATGATAAAATAATATACACCCACCTTTCCGCTCCTCTGAGAGATATCATTAAAGTACTCAACGTCCGCAGCAATAACCACTATGCGGAACACCTGATACGGGCAGTAGGTAAAAGGGCAAAAGACATCGATCAAAAATCTAACCCTCTCGCAGCCGGGATAGACCTGACCAATAACTTCTGGGAAGAAAAAGGATTGAATACCAATTCACTTTTCATGTATGACGGCTGCGGACTTGCTCCGTCCAATAAGATAAGTGCCGGGTTACTTTGTGATATTCTGGTCTACATGCAGACCAAAAGTAATAACAAAGAAGCATTTTTTGAATCATTACCCCAGGCAGGAAAAGAAGGTACTGTCAAGAATCTGCTTAAAGGCACACGCCTCGAAGGTAAAGTGTTTGTAAAAAGCGGAAGCATTGCGGATGTACAATGTTTTTCGGGTTACTATATAGATGGCGATAAGAAATATGCTTTCTCTGTAATGGTTAATAATTACAACAGCCTCCGCAGAAATACTGTGAAGGCTATCGAAGAATTTTTATTATCTGTATTTTAATCTTATTTAAGAGCGCCCTTTCATAGGAATAATCTTTAACAACTTTAACCGGAAGTGAAGAGTCGTATATGCCGGAATCAATGTATAGATTGTACCTGAACTTGAAGGCCTATAAGTTGAAGGCGTTGAACCATACGCTAATTGATAAGGCAAAACGATTTCCCGTTCTTCACCTAATACCATATCTTGTAGAGCTGTACTCCAGCCATCAATTACACCCCCAATATATCCATTGGACGCACTTGCAACTGTACTAGGATTTACAGCAAATTTTGCAGAAATCTTATTCGGATCTTTATTTGGAGCCAGACCGAGACTATAATCAATCTCTGTTCTTAAAGACGGATTCTCCGTGGAATCGAATATCAGCTTTTCATTGTTCTTATTAAAATACCAGCCTTCGTATCTGACCACTACTGTATCTGTAAATTCAGGTTTACCATCTACAGCAATACGCAATAAATTTCGTTCATCTATAGTTTCAATTTCTTGCGAATTTTTCCAAAGAATTTTTCCATTACCGGATTGTGAAGTAAGTTCGCGATATTCTTTTCCCGCGACAAGATCATTAAATCGTTTTTCGTTCAGCGATTTCCATTCCTGATCAATTACGACTTCATCATCATCGTCCATACACGATACCAACGATACCGAAAGCATGAAAAAAGACAATGAATAAAGAAATATTTTTTTTACCATCTCATTTTTTTGTTAATGTGGCAAAAATAGAACATTTAAGAATAATTATCCTATAAAAAATGTGAATATATTATTATAAAATATCAATAGTTCTTCTTCTGCTCATTTAATCAACCGATGCTTTTCAGCAAAGTTTTCATATTTACTTTATCTGAAATGATAGCCGACAAGTCTTTTATATCGACACGCTCCTGCTCCATCGTATCGCGATAGCGGATAGTGACTGTATTATCTTCCAACGTCTGATGATCGACTGTTACACAATAGGGTGTACCGATAGCATCACTACGGCGGTACCGCTTTCCGATACTGTCTTTCTCATCATATTGGCACTTAAAATCGAATTTCAAATTTTCTATCACTTCCCGCGCTTTTTCCGGCAATCCGTCTTTTTTGACTAACGGGAATACCCCTAATTTGATTGGAGCAAGTGCAGGAGGCAGGCTCAATACAACTCTTTCCTCTCCGTTCTCCAGCTTCTCTTCTTTGTATGAAGCTGCAATAACCGAAAGGAACATACGGTCTACACCGATAGATGTTTCCACGACATAGGGGGTATAAGATTTATTAAGCTCAGGATCAAAGTACTGTATTTTCTTTCCTGAGAATTTTTCATGACTGCCTAAATCAAAATCGGTACGTGAATGAATTCCCTCCACTTCCTTAAAGCCAAAAGGCATTTCGAATTCTATATCGGTGGCCGCATTTGCATAATGTGCCAGCTTGTCGTGGTCATGAAAACGATATTTTTTGTCACCGAATCCGAGAGCTTTATGCCACTTCATACGGGTTTCCTTCCATTTAGCAAACCAGTCCAGCTCTTCTCCCGGGCGGACAAAGAACTGCATCTCCATCTGCTCGAACTCCCTCATACGGAAAATAAACTGGCGGGCAACGATCTCGTTGCGGAAAGCCTTACCTATCTGTGCAATGCCGAACGGGATTTTCATCCGTCCTGTTTTTTGTACATTCAGGAAATTAACAAAGATTCCCTGGGCAGTCTCGGGACGAAGGTAGACTTTCATAGCACCGTCGGCAGTCGAACCCATCTCCGTGGCAAACATCAGATTAAACTGGCGGACCTCGGTCCAGTTCTTGGTTCCGCTGATAGGATCAACTATCTCGCAATCGATGATTATATTTCTCAATTCTTCGAGATTGCCATCATTGAGGGCTTTAGCAAAACGGGCATGTATCTCGTCCCGTTTCTTTTGGTTCTCGAGAATGCGGGGATTGGTTTCCCGAAACATCTTTTCGTCAAAACTCTCCCCAAACCTCTTAGCTGCTTTATCTACTTCTTTCTGTATCTTATCGTCTATCTTAGCCAGATGATCTTCTATCAGCACATCTGCCCTGTAACGTTTTTTGCTGTCTTTGTTATCAATCAAG
>DQAM01000523.1 GCA_003523545.1 Dysgonomonas sp. | reverse complement strand
ATGATCCAACAACAAAATTCACGTCTTTTATCTCTTGATGTGATGCGGGGCATCACTATCGCAGGCATGATTATGGTGAACAATGCCGGTTCGTGGAAATACATATATGCGCCTTTACGTCATGCGGCATGGGACGGACTTACCCCCACCGATCTGGTTTTTCCCTTTTTTATGTTTATCATGGGAATATCCACGTTTATATCCCTTCGAAAATATAATTTTCAGGCCGGCAGGCCGGCTTGGCTCAAAATATTGAAACGTACAGGGGTAATTTTTCTTATAGGACTAGGCCTTAACTGGCTTTCGCTGTCTTTTTCTACTTATCACAGATTAGCAGCTGAGGATATCGGTATCGCTGAAAGATTAATCAAATCATTGACTAATTTTGAAAACCTCCGTATACTTGGAGTAATGCAAAGGCTGGCACTGACTTATGGGATAACTGCATTGGCTGCTATTTTTGTTAAACATAAATACATTCCTTATATTATTGTTGTTACCTTGACAGGTTATTTACTATTGCTGTTGTTCGGTAACGGTTTCGAATTAAGCGAAGATAATATCCTTTCTGTATTTGACAGGGCTGTATTGGGTGCATCTCATATGTATACCGATAGCGGAGTTAAGCTTGATCCCGAAGGATTACTGAGTACCCTGCCTGCGGTATGCCATGTAATGATTGGGTTTTATTGCGGAAAAATGCTGTTTTCAACCAAAGATAATTACGAACGCATCAACCGTTTCTTTATTGTGGGTGTTATCCTGACATTTGCAGGATTATTGCTGAGTTATGGCTGTCCTATAAATAAGAAAATATGGTCTCCGGCATTTGTACTTGTTACCTGCGGGTTCGCCTCTTCATTTCTGGCTTTACTGATCTGGATAATAGATATAAGGGGGCACAGAAGATGGAGCGTTTTTTTCGAATCGTTCGGTGTCAACCCTTTATTCATATATGTAATGGCTGCTGTGCTTTCCACACTGATCGAAGGTACATTTATTACATACCGCGAAAGAATGATGAGTGTGAAGTCTTTTATTTATAATGTAATTTTACAGCCGGCTTTCGGAGATTATTCCGGATCATTGGTGTATGCATTATTATTTGTGGTGTTGAACTGGTGCATAGGAAATATATTGTACAAAAAGAAGATATATATAAAAATATGATATTACTGGCAGACGGGGGTTCGACAAAGGTTGACTGGTGCCTGGCGAATGAAAACGGGATAGTCGAAAGGGTTTTCACAGGTGCGATGAATCCGTTTTTTCGTCCGGAAGAAGATATGGCAGAAGAAATAGGACAATCACTTGTCCCTTTACTAAAAAATTATTCTGTTGGTGAAGTACATTTTTTCGGGGCCGGATGTGCCTTCCCGGAAGTAAACAGGATATTGCATGATGCTATAAGTGTACATATCAAATGTGGTGTTATAACTATAGACAGTGATTTAGTAGCTGCTGCCAGAGGTCTTTGCGGTAGTGAAAAGGGCATAGCATGTATTCTCGGTACAGGTTCTAACTCCTGTTATTATGACGGCGAGAAAATAAAAGACCAGATTTCGCCATTAGGTTACATCCTTGGGGATGAGGGAAGCGGGGCTGTGCTCGGCAGGTTATTTATAGGGGCGTGTCTAAAGAATCAATTGACTGGAGGAATTAAGGAACAGTTTCTTAATCAAATGAATCTTACCCTTTCGGATATTCTCGATAAGGTATACAAACAGCCGATGCCTAATCGTTTTCTAGCCGGAACAGCACCTTTTATCGCGCAAAATATAAAAGATGAAAGTATATACAATTTGGTGTATAATTCTTTCAAGGATTTTTTTATTCGTAACGTAATGCAGTATGATTATCGGAATAATCCCGTGCATTTTACGGGTTCGGTGGCTTACCACTTTGCGGAAGTATTAAAACATGCGGCGCATGATACCGCAATAAGGATGGGAAAGATTGTACAGTCGCCGATGGAAGGATTAGTAGAATATTATAAGAAAAAGTAAATAATATCATAAAAATGACATTTATAAAGATAACGGAACAATCCTCATTGTATGATAATCTGGAAGAAAAGTCTGTTCTCGAATTGCTGACAGGTATTAACCGGGAAGACCAAAAAGTAGCTGTTGCTGTCGAAAAAGCGATTCCGCAGATTGAAAAGCTTGTTTCGATGATTATTCCGCGGATGGAAAAAGGCGGACGTATATTTTATATAGGTGCAGGAACAAGCGGGAGGTTAGGTGTTCTGGATGCTTCAGAGATACCGCCTACTTTCGGCATGCCGAACACGCTTGTAATCGGTATAATTGCAGGAGGAGAAAAGGCTCTGCGGAATCCTGTAGAAGGAGCGGAAGACAGCCGGGAAGCCGGATGGACGGATTTGCAATCATATCATATAAATAGCTCCGATACAGTTATCGGAATAGCGGCATCGGGCACTACTCCTTATGTGATAGGGGCTTTGCACGAGGCCCGTAAACACAATATCCTGACAGCATCTATATCGAGCAATCCGGATTCTCCGCTGGCAAAAGAAGCTGATGTACCTATCGAAATGATTGTAGGTCCGCAATTTGTAACGGGAAGTTCCCGGATGAAATCAGGAACTGGGCAGAAAATGATACTTAATATGATTACTACCTCTGTAATGATAAAACTGGGACGTGTAAAGGGCAATCGCATGGTGAATATGCAATTGTCGAATGCTAAGCTTGTAGATAGAGGTACCCGTATGGTATCGGAAGAACTGGGGATAGATTACGAACAGGCACAAAGGTTATTATTATTGCACGGTTCGGTTAAGAAAGCTGTCGATTCCTTTAAAGCAGATAGTTAATAGATAATTGTAAACTGGTTTACCGCACAGTTCGGGAGAATAGAAAATGTAGGGGGTTGTTCGAAACTTACCCGGCAAAAACGGACGGATTTGGAATCCGTCCCTACCAATATATCTCCCTATCAATATAAATCTTGATAAATAATCAAAATTAGGCTTTATACCGCATTGTGTTTAAAAAACCTTTAAATAATTATTGTTTACAACTAATTATGTTTATATTTGTTACAATCGGGACGAAATACCGGACAATGTAAACTTTAGCGATTTTTTCCCGGTTGTATAATTGATTTTTAAACCTTCCCATTCTTATCATTAGAGGTTATTTAAGTTATGGGGAAGATTATTTTTTTGTATAATATATGAAAGATTTTTTTAGAAGCGTACTAGCTACGATAGTGGGGATACTGATTTGTACTTTCGTTTTGGGATTGATCTCGGCTTTTCTGTTTTTCGGGATGGTTACGGTTATTTCCAGCAGTTCTTCCTCATCTTATAATTTGAAAAATAACACAATCCTTACGTTAAACCTGACGGGTCAGATGAAAGACCGTGTTGTTGAGAATCCCCTGATGCAATATCTCGGTCTTCGGGAAGCAAATGAAATAGCACTCACGGATATCTTGTCTGCTATAAAAAAAGCAAAAGAAAACGATAAAATTCGTGGTATATATATCAAAGCCGGATATCTGTCCGCCTCAAGCGCTTCTCTGAACGAAATTCGTGAAAAGCTGGAAGACTTTAAAACTACAGGAAAGTTTATTGTAGTATATGGAGACGATTATTTACAGGGAAATTACTTCCTTACTTCGGTTGCGGATAAACTCATACTCAATCCGCAGGGGTCTGTCGATTTGCACGGTTTATCTGTCGGACGCACTTTCTACAAAGACCTGTTGGATAAGCTGGGTGTAGAAATACAGATTTTCAAAGTAGGAA
>DQAM01000526.1 GCA_003523545.1 Dysgonomonas sp. | reverse complement strand
GCCAGCCAAAGCCATTTAAAACCGTTTCTTTTATTGTTATCAGGTTTTTGCGGAGAATCCGAGCCTAATATATATACTTCGTTATCTTGTTTATTATTTTTAGTTGTCATATTCCAATCCTCCTGCTTTTAATGCTTTCTTCCAAAACTGATTTTAAAGCTTTCAATGCCTCTTTCGAAGCGGAAAGAGTAAATTTCTCAGTAAAGCTGCTGTCTGAGAGTATAATCTGCTGTTTCGAGACATTCACATAATAGATATACCGCCCGTTGATTATAAGGCTTTTACCCAAGCGGATAAACGTCTGTGCATCCGTACCCAGTTGTTGCTCGATCAGCTTTTCGAACGAAGCCAGATTAAACGAAAATAGATGTTCGTTTTTATCGACCAGAGTCATCGTGGAATAATTTCCGTCTGACAGGATGTATACAATCCGGTCGGGAGAAACCCTGACTACTTCATTGCTGTTGGTTAACACTAGATACTTTGACATTTGTTCATTGTTTTATATTACAAATATATGTCTTTAGAAGTATAACTTAATCATCGATTTATACGCTTTTTATCAAACACCCCGCTGATTGTATGAAATATCTAAATTTAAGTATGAAATGATTTTTTATTACTTTTAAAAGTCAGGAACAAATATTCAGGAATGTTAATCGAATATTTCAAAACAATATGAATGAAGAGAATATAAAGCCGAGGAATAAATTCATTGCCCTCATGTTATCAATCCTGCTTCCCGGACTAGGGCAGATATATAACGGACAAATAAAAAAAGCGTTTATCTTCTATGGATTATATATCCTTATTCCTACGATCTTAAAAGTAAGCAAAATAGCAGCGTCTTTTTACGGAATGGCTGCACTTCATCTGCTTCTCGTACTGTCCATTCTGTATATCTGCATAGATGCCTGGCGTAATGCAAAGTGCCGGCAGGATTATAGATTGAAAAAGTACAATAAATGGTATTTTTATATTCTCTTTTACACCGTTTTAGTTTCCGCAATGTGGCTGTATATCCAAGGCCCATTGAATAATAATTTTGTCCGCAATTTTAGTGTTTCCGCTTCATCAGGAGCTCCTACTCTTTATCCGGGAGACATACTAGTTGCCGACATGAGCATTTACAATAATTCAGAACCCGATTACGGCGATTTGGTAGTGTTCATGCCACCTCACGACGAACAACCGTACATATTCCGCATTGCAGGCAAGCCAAATGATATATTGGAGATATATGACAATGAGGTCATAATCAATGGCCACCCGTCTCAAACATCATTTATTAAAAAGATAGAATTAGACGGCATATATCTTAATGAATATGAAGAAGCATTACCCAATGGACATAAACATTTCATATTAAAATACGATATGCCAACTGATTCTCTCAAATCGAATATGAAAAATATTATCATACCTCCTGATTCGTATTATCTGCTTGGGGATAACCGTGACAATGCATTCGACAGCCGTTATATGGGTCCAATCGAAAAAGAAAGGATAAAAGGGAAAGCAATGTACTGTTACTGGGGGAAAACTAAAGACAGGATAAATATAGATTTAAGATAAAAACAAAAGCCCGAAAACTTAGACTTGTTTTCGGACCTTGCTTTAAATATTCTTACTTTATATTTTCTAATATTTCTACCAGATAATTATAGAACCTTTCTACCGTATCGATAACCACATATTCGTCCGGTGAATGAGGATTCATGATAGTCGGACCGAAAGAGACAATATCCAGACCGGGTGTACTTCCCAGGATGATACCACATTCCAGTCCGGCATGCACAACCTGTACCTGAGGTTCACGCCCGAATTGCTTCCGGAAAATCTCTTCCATAATTTGACGTACAGCCGAATCTTTCCGGGGCTGCCAGCCTGGGTAGTCGCCACTCGATTCTATTTTTGCTCCGGCCAAAGAATAAAGGCTGTCTATACTCGAATCCAAAGCATACTTACGGCTCTCGGAGGAACTACGGGTCAGGTATTTAATTTCTATTCTACCTTCGCTGGATTTTACAGATGCTATATTCGTGGAAGTTTCAACAATACCCGGGAAATCGGTCAGCATACTGATTACACCATAAGGCGTTGCATTCACGGCATTGATAACACTGTCCTGTATTTCTTCGGGAATAATTGTTTTTGGTAAATCTGTTTTTTCCGCTTTCAAAGACAGGTTTTCTTCTATTCCTTTGTATTCCTGAGTGTATATTTCTGCATATTCGTTTACCAAATCGAATAAATCGTCTACATTTTCAGCCGGAACCGTCACTACGGCAAAAGCTTCCCGAGGAATGGCATTACGCAGCGAACCACCGTCAATAGCTGCCAGACGTGCTTCCACATTTGCTACAGCTTCTTTTAATAGACGGCATATCAGTTTATTCGCATTGGCACGTCCCAAATGGATTTCTCCTCCGGAATGCCCTCCTTTAAGTCCCGTCAGACTAATTTGGATAGCAACATCTCCTTCAGGAACTTCAACGTCTTTGTACTGCCAGGATATATTTTCATCAATACCTCCGGCACAGCCGACGCACAGCTCGCCTTCCTCTTCTGTATCGAGATTGAGCATAATACTTCCGGTCAGAAATCCGGGTTTAAGACCGAAAGCTCCCACCATGCCTTCTTCTTCATCAATCGTGAAAAGACATTCGATTTTACCATGTGCCAGAGTTTTATCTTCGAGTACCGAAAGCATTGCAGCAACACCGATACCGTTGTCCGCCCCGAGTGTTGTAGAGCGTGCACGAACAATATCTCCGTCTATATATGCATCGATAGGGTCTTTCAGGAAGTCGTGGTTCACAGACTTATTACTTTGCGGGACCATATCGAGATGAGACTGTAAAATCACAACAGGAGCATTTTCCATGCCTTGCGAAGCAGGCTTCGTCACCAATACGTTTCCTACTTCATCCTGTTTAACATAGAGGTTTAGCGACCGGGCAAAATCCACGACATATTGTTCTGTCGCTTTAGTATGCCCTGTTGGGCGAGGAATCTGCGTCAATTCATAGAAATGCTTCCACAAATTGGCAGGTTTAAGGTTCAATATTTCTTTTGACATTATATTTTTATTTAGTGTGATAAAGATAAGGTTTTAAGATTCTTTTTCTTCAACAAATTTACCTTTTTCATCAATATGCAGCTTTATAATTTTAATCTCAGGGTCTTCGTAAATACTACCCTCCTCAATCCGGATGGTTCTTTTCGATTTATCAATTACAGAATTTATCCAATGGAAACCTTCGGCATTGTCGTAATAAACCTCCCGGCAGTCAATCAATTTGTAACCGGGAGTGTAATTAACAAGCCAGCAGGCCATTTCAGAATCATAATATTCAAATATTAAGTATGATTTTATACTATTTCCGAAGTCCACTTCCTCCATGATATAATATTTGAAGTGGGTCTGACCATACTTTCTCCGGGTAAATTCATCTAATTTATAAAGAGAGAAATCTGAGATAGTATCTTTAGCCATCTGCATACTTGTCAGATAGAAATCATCGTTGGGTAATACGATTAAGGATGTATCGGGCAGCTGGACAGATATATTATTTATATGCGAAAAAGATTTCTCAATCATCGAACCTGCTTTTACCTTTACGGAAAAGCAAGATAGGAATAAAATGAAAATGAGTATCGGTTTATTTATAAAACTCATTTATTTTCTTTTCTAAAACTGATAGCTGCAATAGCAAATGTACCGTAAATGATAATCCACAGGTTCTGCACGGTGAATACGGCAAAAGCA
>DQAM01000144.1:6995-10024 GCA_003523545.1 Dysgonomonas sp. | reverse complement strand
TCTAATTGCTCTATAGTTTTTACCTGCTTATACTTTTCATTGTATATTCTCAGGTTTTTAAGATTCCGGATAGCAGATTCCCTATCTAGTGCATTCTTGAGGAGAGAACGGTAGATATTAAATTCGGTTGTATTGAGACGGTCTTTTTCAGATCTAGACTGGTGAATAGAGTCGAGTTGTGCCACGGATTTTACTTTTCCGTATTTATTTATATCGAAACTGATTTCAGGTAAATTCGTTTCATTCGGAGAGATTTTACTCAGAAGTAGGTTCCGGTATATTTGGTATTCGAGATCGGGAATGCGTTCTCCTTCAGATTTTGAAAAGTGTATGGAATCAAGGATCGCTACCGAACTTATTTTGCCGTATTTGTTTATATTAACTGACCAATCTTCAGAAATAAGAGTTGGGTTTTCTTTTTTCTTTTCAGGAGCATAAGGATAGGGTAATATTGCCGGAATAAAGAAGGCAAGGAAACTGATGAATATATATAATTTGACGGGATTTACATACGATTTTCGTTTTCCTGCCATGTATTCCAATGATAATTTCGCCGGAGAGAATAGCAGATAACGTGTCGTCTTCCAAAACGAGCTGTCATAGTGGACAAAGTCTGTTACGAACTCTGCAATAAGATGGAAAAAAGATTCACGGCTTTCCCGGTTTTCCTGTCCGCAATTGGGACAATACCTCCTCTCCACGAATGCTCCGCAGTTTAAACAGGTCTTGTCTTCTCTTATACGATGTTTAGCCATTAGAGGGGATTACTCGATCTCTATCTCTATATTCAGTTTTTCAGCTGTAGGGTTTAAATAAGTGGCGGAAGGATATTCAAGGACCACCGTCTTTCCGTCCTGAGAAAATAAGGCATCCGTATTGCTTACTTTCTTAACCCGTTCGGGGAAATGGTACCGGACAAACATCTTACCATTCGAAAACAGCATCTTCATCTGTTCTTCTTCTCTCGAACTTTCTTCCGACACATCATCAACTACTGGCTTTTCACGGACCACTATCCGTTTCATTATTCTGCCGTCCCAGGCATAATTCGAGTTAAAATCCGTGTCGGGAACATTGCCTGAAATCAGGTTTTCTCCTACATTTTTTTCTGTTTTACTCTTAGCACTTATTTCATTTAAAGTATTGAATGCGCGGTTAAGTGCCTCGGCATTTTCAAAATCTCCTGATATATTGAAAAACAACGTTTTTTGGATAGTATCATTAGTTATCCTCATTTGCAGTGGCTTAACGTTTTCAATGATTGCCAGTTCTTCTTCGCGTAAAAATTGTAGTGAATCTTTTTTCTCTTCCAGAATCTGGGTTAACGAAATAACCGTGTCATTTGGTATAGGACTCGCTGAACCTGAAACTGGAAGCATTGTCATCAGGGCACTGGCATCAAATTCGAGCGAATAGCTGACTGTTCCGTCTTTTTTGAAATATACATCTTCATATACCGAACAAGAAGTTACTGCAAAAATAAAAACTGCAAAAATAAAAAAAGGAATAATTTTTTTCATATTATGTATCTTACATTAGCTGTCGCTTGTAAACATACAAAAATATTATAATATTTTAAGTAATGAAATAATGAAACAACAAATAAATCATTCATTCATTTTGCTCTGTGATTCGTTTACCGTTTACAGTTACATTATCTAGTACCAGATTTACAACATTTTTCATCTGGGTAGCTTTGGGAGCCTGTTTTACTTCTATGTTGCGCAATGTGATATTGTATAGTTTGGCTTCGGGTACGCCGTTTGCCATAATAGCTACACTATCTACCCGGTTGCATTTAATATTTTCAATGGTTATATTTCTGAATTGAGTCGGGTAGTTTCCTCCTCTGTAACCGTGGTAATCGGTACGGAAGTTGATCATTCCCCATTTGCATACGTCTGCTTCTATGTTGCGCATATAAAGATTTTCGAAAAATCCACCCCTGTCCAGATTCGATTTGAAATAGATACCGTTACGACAACTGTCTATTTTGCAGTCTTCGATGAATATATTCCGCACCCCGCCCGACATCTCGCTTCCGATAGTTATGGCCCACCGTGCAAAATGGCAATTGCGTATAATGACATTTTCGGTAGCCTGGCCTACACGCCACCCGTCCTGGTCACGTCCCGATTTTATAGCTATCCCATCGTCGCCGACATTGAATTTTACGTTTTCTATCAATACATTTGTCGAAGATTCGGGGTCACAACCGTCATTGTTGTAGTTATTACTGTCGATATATACATTCCGTACAATTACATTGTCACAATAGACCGGATGAATGATCCAGAAAGGAGAATCGTAAATCTTAATTCCATCTACCAGTACATTCTTACATCCGAAAAACTGTATCATACAAGGGCGCAGAAACCAGCCTTCCCCAAATACCCGTTCGTATACAGGTACAGAGTCGTTTCCCATCTGCCGGAGCCTGTCCATTCCCGGTTTTTCTTTAGGTTTCCATGTGTCGAAAACCTCAGCCCCATTTCCGTCTATTTCCCCTTTGCCTGTGAGGGCTATATCCACGCATTGATAGCTGTATATGAATGGCGTATAATTGAAGCATTCGGTGCCTTCCCATTTAGTCAGTACCATTGGCAGATAATCTGCGGGTTCGGTCGAAAATTCCAGGCGTGATCCCTCTTGTAAGTGTAGATTGACGTGGCTTTTAAGTATAATAGGTCCTTTCATATAATATGTTCCTTTGGGAACCAATACCATACCTCCTCCCTGTCGGTTGCATTCATCTATTGCTTCAAGTACAGCGGGCAAACTGTTGAAAGTTGTATCGGGTTTCGCTCCATAGTCAAGGATATTAAATATTTTGTCGGGAAATTCCGGTGCAGATATATTTTTCAATATAGAGGGAACCATGTCCCAGCCTTCGGTATCAGTTGAAATCATGTTTTTAGAATTTGAAGGAGTACAGCTGTCATACAGGAAAGGTAATATCAGTATACATAAAAAAATATATTTCATGGGAATAGGTCTTTTTGATTTTCCAAAAATATATATTATTCACT
>DQAM01000144.1:5021-6848 GCA_003523545.1 Dysgonomonas sp. | reverse complement strand
TCTCACCGGAATGTGAAAAACAATAACTAAAAACTCATAAGCTTCTTTTGAATTTTATCAATAATGCTTTATAAAACCTATTGTGATGTAAAACAGGAATATGATGATCATAAACAAAAGATGCACAAAAAACAAAAAAACATTTTTTACGCGTCTTAACCATCTTTTTTCCATGTAGAAATTACGGTTTGCCCTGAGAAAATAAAAAACAAAATAAAATAAAAAAATAAGATGAAATAGGGTTGAAACGAAACCGGGAGGGGAAATCCACTCGAAAATACATTCTACTATCTTGAAGATAGTGATCATGAGTAGCCAGAAAGAAAAAAGATGGAGCGTAAAAATACCGCTGTCGAAATAATATTTTCTGCGGTTTAGATTGAACAGCCACATCCAGAAGGCAAATACAGGCATGTATGCAAACAGTACTTTGGATAAATTATGGGAAATGAATTCGTTTATTTCTTCGCGGATATGTTTATCGCTTGCGTTTTCACGGATATGAAACAGGTATTTATATTTGATATACCGGATGCGGGATAACCGTTCGTGCGGGGTTTTCAGACTGTGCGCCGAATCGAGTTCAGCTTTTGTGCTTAATTCTCCATAACCTTCAATATAAGTGGGTTGTACAGCGAGAAAATTATAATGAATGATACCTGTACTGTCTTTTTGTAGAGACTTTATACTGTCTTCTCTTTCTTGAAGTACCCTTTTGTATGCTTTAAACAATTCTTTAGAAATCCGCTCCTCTTTCGGCGTTGAATAGTGGATTGAATCTAACTTTGCGGGTGTAGTATATACTCCGTATCCGGCTATATATCCGTCCCATCCGGGCGGAATCTCTATTCGACGCTCCGGTTCGATATTTTTCTTAGGGTGAGGTAAAATTGCGGGCAAAAAGAATGTTATAAAACTGATGAAGATATATAATTTGACCGGATTAACATGCGACTTCCGCTTGCCATCCATGTATTCGAGGGAAAGTTTCGCAGGCGAAAACAGAAGATAACGGGTGGTTGTCCAGAAAGAACTGTCATAATGCACAAAATCGGAAATAAACTCCGCAATCAGATGGCGGAACGATTCACGGCTCTCCCTGTTTTCCTGACCGCATTTGGGACAATATCGCTTTTCGACGTACGAACCGCAATTGAGACAGGTTTTGTCCTGCCTGAGATGGTGTTTTTTCATAGCCGTCCTAGTTAATAACCTAAAACTTATTCTCAAATATAAACATTTTGTCAGAGTTAATTGAGTCTGACAACAAATTTTTAGATTTTAGTTTTATGTCTTACCATATCTCTATATAAGGTTTGTTAGAAGAAAAATCACTGTATTTCTTGAAGAAAAAATGAACATTCTTGTTTTTCATGCTCAATATCTCAGTAGGGGACATGCCTGATAAGAGTTTGCACTCTTTGATGAAATGAGATTGGTCATAATAACCATTTTCGAGAGCAATTTGGAGATAATTATCGTGTGGAGACAAAAGTATTTCTTTGATTGTAGATTGAAAACGGCTTATGACCTGGAATCTCTTGGGACTAATATCAAACTCCTCTTTAAATAACCGTTCGAAATGCCTTAAACTTATGTTGAAATCTTTAGCCAGTGAGTTTATAACTGTGTTCTCATAATTTTTGTAAATATAAGAAATGGAGGTGTCCGGAATGGCAAAGCTCTTGTTATGAATATTAAGCTGTTCCCGGAAAAAAGCATCCAGAATATTTATCCTATCAAGAGAAGATTGTTCTTCGTGTAGTTTATCCAGAAACTCCTGACCATCTTTTCCCCAAATGTCTGTGACGGAAAGGAACTCGTTAT
>DQAM01000144.1:0-4929 GCA_003523545.1 Dysgonomonas sp. | reverse complement strand
TTATTTAATTCTTTGAAATGGACAGAGCAGAAATGCCGGAATGTTCCACATCGGAATCTGATTGCCAGAAAGTCCAGTTTACCTGTTGCGTTAATATCTATGGATTGGCGGGGACAAAAGGTGTGAGAAGAAGGTAATTTTTTCTCTTTAGTATGAAAAGAAGACTCGAAGTGAATAATCAAATCGAGTCCTGTGCCCGGAAAAACGGGAAACAAGCTGATTTCCGTTTTCCCATCAGAACTACAATACCAATATCTGTCAATATAAGGTAGTAAAGGCGGAGAAGGTTTGTAGTTCGTATAAATCATAGGGATCTAATCCATTATTTTGAGGATGGGTTCTTTTGATTGTAAATGTACTAAAGAACTTGCAAATTCCTTATAATGTGCAGTATTTAAATGAAAATCGATACCTTCCTGACCTTCGAATATTTCATAAAATATGAAAGATGTTTGGTCTTCAACCGATTGGTAAAGGTGGTAAAATGTATTACCTTCTTCTTCCCTTGTCTTTTTTATCAGGCCTGTTGTTAATCTCTTAAAATCCTCAATGTTTTCGGGTTTGATGAAAAACTGAGCTACAATAATTTTTTCCATTTTGTTGTAATTTTTCGTTAACAGTAAATTTATTCGATAACAAAAGTATGGAAAACAAAAACCCGGTGATTGTAAAAACACGACACCGGGCAAAATTATTTATAAAGTATAAATTGTGGTTTATTCCAAATACGTATATCCGTATAGTCCCGAACGGTAGTTCGAGAGGAATTCCTTCCCTTCTTCAACCGTTATAGAGCCTTGCTTAACGGACGACATTACCCATGTTTCAACTGTGCGTACAAGCTTCTTAGCGTTGTATTGTGCATAGTCGAGAACTTCGGCAACCGTTTCGCCGTCTATCATCTGTTCTATTTTGTAACCGTTTTCATCTACCGAAACGTGTACCGCATTGGTATCGCCGAACAGGTTGTGAAGGTCTCCCAGAATTTCCTGATAAGCACCCACCAGAAATACACCTAAATAATAAGGCTCATTCTTTTTCTTGACGTGTACAGGCAGGTAATCCGATTGGTTGTAAGACGGGATGAAGTTATCTATTTTTCCGTCCGAATCGCAGGTAACGTCCTGTAGTGTAGCCATGCGGTCGGGTTTTTCTCCCAGACGGTGTATCGGGATAATGGGGAAAATCTGGTCGATAGCCCATGCATCGGGCAAGGATTGGAACAACGAAAAATTACAGAAATATTTATCGGGAAGCAGTTTCGATAACTGTTTCAATTCTTCGGGAGCATGTTTCAGGCGTCCTGCCAGCTGACGTGTTTCACGCGCAATAGAGAAGTATAACCTTTCTACCTGAGCGCGCGTTTTCAGGCTGAGCATGCCGAGGCTGAACAAATCGAGAGCTTCCTCCCGTATCTGTTGCGCATCGTGCCATGCTTCGAGCATACCGCGCTGGTTGAGGTCGTCCCAAATCTGATAAAGCTCACGTACCAGTTCGTGGTCGTCATCAGCCAGGTCTTCGCTTTCCTGCCATTCGGGAAGGGTAGCCGTTTCCAAGACTTCGAATATAAGGATAGAGTGATGTGCAGTCAATGAACGTCCCGATTCCGTAATAATATTAGGATGCGGTAGTTCATTTTTATTGGCGGCATCGACCATCGTGGCAATAGAGTCGTTTACATACTCCTGTATGCTGTAATTAACACTGCTTTCACTTCCCGAAGAACGTGTCCCGTCGTAATCTATACCCAGTCCGCCGCCTATGTCGACATATTTAACGGCAAATCCCATCGCATGAAGCTGTACATAAAACTGTGAAGCTTCGCGCAGTGCTGTCTTGATGCGGCGTATCTTGGTTATCTGGCTTCCGATATGGAAGTGAATCAAACGGAGCGACTCCTTCATATTGTTTTTTTCGAGATAATCCAGAGCTTCAAGCAATTCACTCGAATTGAGCCCGAATTTGCTGCCGTCTCCTCCCGATTCTTCCCATTTACCGCTTCCGCTGCTTGCCAGTTTGATGCGTATGCCGATATTCGGTACTATTTTCAGGCGTTTAGCTATTTTTGTGATTAACGGGAGTTCGTTTAGTTTCTCAACGACAATAAATATATGCTTGCCCATCTTCTGAGCAAGAAGAGCCAGTTCGATATAACTTTCGTCTTTATATCCGTTGCATATTATCAGAGAATTAGGGTCGGTGTTGATAGCAATAACGGCATGAAGCTCCGGTTTGGAACCAGCTTCAAGCCCGATATTGAACTTTTTACCGTGGCTGACCAATTCCTCTACAACAGGACGCATCTGGTTTACTTTGATCGGATATATGATATGATTCTGGGCTTCATAACCATACTCTTTCGCTGCTTTTCCAAAGCAGGTCGATATCTTCTCGATACGGTTGTCCAGAATATCCGGAAAACGAACCAGCACCGGGGTAGATACATCACGCAATTGCAACTCGTCGATTAGTTCTTTCAGATCGACCGCTGTCCCGTCTTTGCGGGGAGTTACTACAACATTCCCTTTTTCATTGATTGAAAAATAATTTACACCCCAACCGGAGATGTTGTACAATTCTTCCGAATCTTCAATGCGCCATTTTCTCATTCTAAATTCTAAATATGCTAATTAGGTAATTGGCCCCTCCTTGCCTCCCCAAAGGGGAGGAATTGACCCCCTCCTTGGAGGGGTCGGGGGAGGCTGTTTTATTTCTTCAATATTTTATTTACTTCTGCAAAATACAAGGTATGAAAATCTTTTTCGGGATACCAGTCAACCGCAGGTTTTGTATCGATAAAGAATTCCTCTTTCAACGGCTGCGCATACAGTTTGCGCACTATGATCGCCGTATGGGCTTCTTCAAAATAAGGAACACCGTCTTCGTGCAACACAGTAAAACCTGCTTCTTTTATTTTGTCTTCGTCTCTTCCCGAAACTTTTCCCAGATAACCGAGCTGTTTCATATACGGTTTGTCGAAAAATGTCAGTGAGAAAGACTCCGCATTATCCACAAACTCTTTGGTGTAACGTTGCGGACGGATTACTACAAATACGACCTCTTTGTTCCACATCACGCCGAAACCGCCCCAGCTGGCTGTCATGGTGTTTACTTTGCCGTCTTTTTTGGCAGTGATAAGCATCCATTTATTTTTCAGTTCGAACGGATCGATGTGCGAATCCTTAATTTTTATTTCGTTGAATTTACTCATTTTAGTACCTCTTTAGTTTTTTGTGTCATGTAATAACTTATCCAGTTCCGTGATAAATTTGTCTATATCATTCTCAGTAATTACCAATGGTGGTAGAAGACGCAGGGAATTATTTTTATAACCTGTTATCATTCCTCCTTCAAACAGACGATTGTGTATTTCTTCTCCGTCGATATGCTGTTCAAACTCTAGGGCGAGCATCAGCCCTTTTCCGCGAACATCCTTTACATATGCCGGATATTCCGCTCTGATTTTTTCGAGCTGTTCTTTAAAATAGATTCCTTTTTTGACCGAAGCTTCCAAAAGGTTTTCTTCTTCTATTATTTTTATTACTTCCAAAGCTGCGGCACATCCCAAAGGGTCGTTCTGATGCGATTGTGCATAGCGAAAAGGGTCTGCCTCAAATCTGTCGAGTATATCCTTAGATACCGTTAATGCGCTTACAGGGTAGCCATTGCCCAGACCTTTGCCCGAAACCACCATATCGACAGCTATATCGTAATGTTGGTATCCGTACCATTTGCCGGTGCGTCCCATGCCGGTCGTAACTTCTTCTGCAATTATCATGCAGTTATTTTCTTTTGCCAGATTGGCAATCTTCCTGACAAAATCAGAATCCGGAAACCGGACGATATCTATCGAAGCTCCGCCCGTTTCGAGAACAAAAGCGGATATTTCGCTGAAATCGACGGCAGAAACAGCATCTATATCGTTAGCATGTATGTTGACAAGTGTTTCGTTGTCAGTAGATATTTGTCCCCATCCATAAGCACTCAGGTAAGTGTTGTCTATCTTGAGGATTTTCTTCCTTCCTGTCAGATGGCGGGAAAGGGTAATAGCCAGGTTGACTGCCTCCGAACCCGAACTTAGGAATACACTTGCTCCGTTGTATAGCCCCGTTATCCTGCCTAGTTCTTCCGACAGCTTTTCGGCAAACGGATTGGTAAACTTATATCCGTGATGAATAGAAGTTTTAGCCTGTTCTGCTATCACGCCGGAAATCCGTGGATGCGAATAGCCTATATTGGCGCACCATACCCCCGATTCGAAATCGGTATATTCTTTCCCGTCGGAATCGTACTGATAGCATCCTTCGGATTTTACCAGCATCTTCCGCGCAGAGGGATAAAAAGGTATGATTCTTTCCATTTCCGTTATTGTATTATTCTTTTACGGAAACAAAAGTAGCGACTACCGCATTTTCGGGATTTTGCGCTTCTGCTCCGTATATGTCAAAGTCCGCCTCGTACATCCGGTTGGTATCAGGCGACTGCCAGATATTCATCCATGTCTGTCCCACGCATTCGGGAAGCTTGCCTTCCGAACGGTATTCGTGGTATCTACCTGCCGGAATATGTTTAACAACCATTCCTGTCGGAAGGTTTTGTGTATCAGAAACCCTGCATCCCAATATAGTCGTGTATGCACCCATGAAATTGCTTTCGTAATCGGTATATATGCAATAGATTTCGTCCGAAACTTTATTCGGAATAGCTTCTGACGTTTGCTGGGAGAAAAACCTGTTCCACAGTTCCCCGATATCTTTCTGCGATTTTCCCTCTTTATTACTGGTACGAACCGAGATACCGGCTATGGTAAAAGACGCGAGCGAGATTTCTTTGTATTGCATTTATCTATTTTATTTTTACGGAAGTCTTGTGTGTCTATCCGTATTCGGTCAAACACGTAGGTTTACCTATCCGTAAAAAGGGGTAGTT
>DQAM01000148.1 GCA_003523545.1 Dysgonomonas sp. | reverse complement strand
GAATAGCCCCCATCAAATAAAATATAGAGAGGAAGCTTATTCCTGTATCAAGGCCGGCAATAGTTTTTATCCACCCCAGAACAACAGGAGCCAATGCTCCTATAATGAAAGCGAAAGCAAGCATGATGCCTGTGGACGATGCACGGAAACGCGGCTCGATAACATCAAATAATGCCGCAAAAAGATTGGAGTCATATATACCGCGAAATAGGCCAAAAAGAGCCATGGCGGCATAACATGCTTCCTTGGAATCTGTTATGCCCATCCAGAAAATAAAAGGGGCACCTAACAACAAACCAAAAAAAGCTATCTCCATTCTTATTTGCTTACGTTTAGAAGCGAGTTTGTCTGATATCTTAGCTCCTAACATTACACCCAAAAATGCAAAAATAAAATGATAAAGAGTCGAATGAAGCCCCGAAGCTGATAATGAAAGTTGAAATTTTTCATGTAAAAATGTTGGCATCCATGTTAAATATCCTATGTTTACGAAACACATACATCCAAATGCCATACTTAAAAAGTACACCGTCTTTTTTTGAAAAATTGTTACTATTATTTCCTTTAATGATGGTGTATCGAGCCTATCTTTCTCTTCTTTAGGAGCAGGTGCATTCTTTACTCCGAATAAAACGATAAATGCCCATATTACACCAATTATGCCAAAGGATAGGAATGCCATGTGCCAACCGTAATTCTCGCCAATATATCCGGCAATAAATCCGCTGGCTATTGTACCGATATAGACTGAAGTCTGGTGTATTGACATGGCCATCGCCCTTGTTTTTTTGTGAAATTGAGCGATGAGCGATGTCGCAGCAGGGTAATAGAAAGCTTCCCCTCCTCCGGTAGCTATACTTCTGAATATTACCAGTAGGATAACTCCATTACTAAGACCTGTTAATAATGTACCCAAACTGAATACGAGCAGGCTGAAAAAGATTATCTTTTTCTTACTGACCAGATCTCCGACAAAACCAGCTACAGGTACCAGGATGCCATATATTAAGGTGAATATTGTGGCAACAAGCCCGATTTCGACATCAGATATATGCAAATCAGCCTTGATAAGAGGAATGACGACATTGAATATTTGCCGGTCCCCCTGATTCAAGAAATATGCAACCCAAAGGATTATTATTAAACGCCATTTATATGGTATTAAAAGCTTTTTCATTGTGCGTTATTCTGTTTTACAGGTAATACTTTGTTCATGAGACAGGCAAAGATAGCAGCCATACGTTGTTGTATATAGGAATCTTCTCCGCGAATCGGGTGGAATCCATATTTTACACCGTCAATGGTCTGTGAGTCTTTAGAATACAATAAGCTATATTGTTCATTGGTTACAGGGTGGACATTTTCTTTTGAAAAACCTATGTATTTATCAAATTCGACAAGAGGGAGTCCCCATTTTTTTGCCAGCTTACGGATAGAATTATTATAAGCAGCCCGTGCATCATGCCAATGCGTACATAGGATTATGATAACAGGTTTGCCTGCCTGTGTTCCATAATATTTCGAGTCCGGATTATCTTTTAATTCGTAGCATTCACTTGTATATCTTTTTATCACATAATCATACGCCGCAGCATAATTATCTCTGGTAAAAGGCGGTTCGTAATCTTTGAAATGAGATAATATTTGCGAATCCCCGTACACATCACGGTCATGTACCTGCATAATTACAAGCGCATCTATATCCTCAAGCTCTTCCTGTGTATAAAGAGTTCCATCAATCATCCTATTAGCGGTATCAGCTATTGCTTCGCCTCCCACTGCCCTGTTTATTGCTTTTGCATTTAAATATCTACACCCCATCTCAAACCATTTATTATCAGGGGAAGCAAAAGAAGCGCCTGTGAGAAGGATATTATATTTATAAATAGAACCATTTTTTATACGAAAGCATGGCATTCCATTTGCATGCATATATAAAAATTGGAATATGCAGCATATAAAAAAAGATAGCTTTAAACTCTTGCTCATCCAGGTAAATTTAAGAATATGATAATCAAACCACAATTATAATTTCACTCTTTAATATTATTTGCCAGATACAGCATTTCTTTTTCGTCTAGTGCCCTGTTATATACAGCTAAGCCTCCGATCTGCCCGACAAAAAAGTTTCCCATTTCGTTGAATCGGTGTACAGCCCCAACTGTGAAATCTCCGCCGGAACTACCACTATCGAATATACCTACATCATATGGGTATGGATTAAGTTTTTCTCTATAATCTAATTTCCCATTGTAGTAAGCATTTATCTCACTGCCGTTATACGTCATGCCTACGCATACCCATTCTCCATAAGGAACCTTTGTGTTTCCGATTGCCGCATCCATACAATATTTATAGCCCGGGGTAGGGCCGCCAAATCCAGAGATATGCCCGCAAACCTGATCTTTACTATCCCAGATCCCCAAATTCAGGAAAAGGCAATATTGACGTTTTAGGTCGGTTTCGTTCCATATGCCGGCAATGGCTTCACACTGATCGTAACTCTTCTGTTCTCTTTTGATCCAGGCTGCAATAGTGATCTCTGTATTTTTGCCAAATATGTTTAAGGCAGGGCATTCGGCACGAGGTATGTAAAACCATTGCCCTTCTTTTATTATGGCAGAGTGGTTTCCGAATACCCCTTCTGTAGCTCTGGCTATCATTCCGTTTCCCTCTTTAAGGCAATACGGATAATCAGAAACTGAAATCCGGTCTTGGCCGGGGTTTTCTTTAAAATTCCAGAAACAAATCAGATTATCAATTAAAGAAGGATTGACTTCTTCTTTATAACAAGAAGTATTGAATATTATATGTGTCATAAGAATGATTGTAGATGTTTTATACATGATAATGAGATAAAGTAATAATCAGGCAAAAGGCATCTTCTGCCTGATTGCTTTTATTATTTAACCCTCAATAACCTGGATTTTGATCGGCAACAGCGTCTATCGCATCATTATAATTTGTTTCCAGTTCCGGAATTGGCCAAAGCAATGCTTTATCTGTAACGTCGATACCTTTAGCTTCTTTTACGGCTTGTTTTGCCAAACCAAGGCGCTTCAGATCGTTCCAGCGCTTACCCTCGAATATGGTTTCGTAGCAACGTTCTTTAACGATAGCAGCAATAAAATCGGTTACATCCGAAAAATCTGAGGCTTTGAAATCGATATCGGAAGGTATTGTCGATGGTTTGCCATAACCACGCCTGTGTACTTTATTCAAAGCTTCAATAGCCTCCGTAGTAATGCCGTTTTCCCGGGCATCTGCTTCTGCAAAATAAAGCAATATGTCTGCATAACGATACATTGGATAATCGTTGCGAATACTATAATTGCTAATAGCATCTTTGTCCTGATATTTTCTGTTAAATGCAGTATTTTCGCTTAGGCCTGCCTCCCACGAATACCAATTATATTCGAATCTTAAGTCCTGTTTATCCCAGTTTTTAAGTACAAGGTTTGTTTCAAAATCAGAATAAATAGGATACCAGCCTCTATTCTTTCCAATATAACCTGCACCCGGGTGATGGTAAAACATAGGTAATACAAAACCTTTATTGCTCACATTCGTAAATTTCAGATAAAATATTTCTTCATTTGAAGATGTAACCATAGGCCCATATAATTTTGAATTGAAATCATCAGCAACCGATACTTCTATTAATGAAAATTTACCGGAGGTCATTATTTCATTGGCCAGACTGCGTGCTTTCTTATAGTCTTTCACATGCATATTTGCATCCACCAACATTGCTTTAGCTGCCAGTTTGTATGGAGCACCCTGCATACGGGCTTTATCCGGCAGGTTCGTTTCAGCATACGCTAAATCATCAAGGATAAATTTCCATACATCTTCGACAGATGAGCGTGGAACATCTTTTTCAGCCATATTTTCTACGTCCCTTATAGGTACACCAGCAAAATTCTGTACCAGATGCATATAAGCTAAAGCTCTCAGGAAGCGGGCTTCTGCTATAAATTCTGTTTTCTGAATATCTGTAATTTCTCTTGCTTCAGGTATACGTTTAATACAAATATTAGCGTTTCGTATAGCTTCATACTTTTCTGTCCATACAAGGCCTACACGTGTTATAGCTGTATTGTCCAGACCTGTGTACTGGCTGGCAGAGCCATAAGTACCCCGGCTGTATGAATAATCTGTGTGGGCTTCTAGAAGTGCCAGGTAAACACCAGCGAATGAGCCTTCTGTGTCATGTAATGGAAGGTAGATTGAATTAATAGCCGTAGTCACTTCCTTTAAAGTATTATAGAATGTTTCTTCAGCAATTGATTTTGGGTCTTCATCCAACACATCGGAACAAGATGGAAATAATAATCCGACAAGTGCGATTGATATAATAAGTTTTTTCATTTTT
>DQAM01000149.1:571-6411 GCA_003523545.1 Dysgonomonas sp. | reverse complement strand
GCGCTTCCGATTTGGTTATATTATTATAATCGGTTTCATCCAGATTAGCAGGAAAGTTTCCGTTACGCACTTCCCATACTATAAACCGTTTATTGCCTTGAATAATATTCTCTTTAAGGGGTGAATTGAGAAGAATTGTCTGGAAAAAGATTTCTTCCGCACAGAATGAATATTTAAAACGGGGAAGAAACTTCGGATTCTCATCCATATACTTGAAAACATATTCCAAAGATTCCCGTCTTAACGTCCAATAAGTCGAGCCTCCAAATTGTTTAGGAAACCCCGGATAAAATTTCCGTTTAAAACCTATTATTTTCTGTAACTTAGAAAAGCCCTCTATAAAACGTTTTCCAAAACCTTTGCGACCGTCAACTAAATCGTATAAATTATAACGGGATAATCTATCCATCCCTCCTTCCGGCCATGCAGAATAAGGCAACTCATGATATTCCATAAAATCTTTTCCACTGTTTCCCTCTGCAAATTTTTCAAACTCAGATAGAGGTTTTATTGAATAGTCGTGTCCCGTTACTAAGTGGAATAAGGTATTTTCTTTATTCTTTAGCGCTTCTTCAGCCAATAACAATATCGCTTTCAGATGATTGATACCTCCCCAATTGATTTTATACTTTTGGGAAATCAAACGCACATTTTTTTTATTTTTCAGTAAGTTAATATCATCCCGGCTGATTGCGCTTTTCTTATCTATATGTATATAAATAGAAAAATCACCATCGAAAAAATCGACTAGTTTATTCAGATGCCCGATATTTTTATATGCCGTAATGAGAATTGCCTGCATACTATAACCTACCTTTCCAATTGAATTTCTATTCCGTAATAATCAGACATATATTTAAGAGCATAAGGAGCATCCCCCAGTCCGAATTTAGTTCCCGCCTGATACTCTTTAAATGTGACAGACTTTGCCCCTTCTTGTTTTTTTTGCTCTATGATTGCCAATCGCTCTTTCCATATCCGGTCGATGGCTGTTACATCTTTATATGCATCATAAAAACTGAATGCAAAAGTTACCATACAAAAAACAAGTATACTATTTTTTATCTGCCTCGTAAAGGAGAGCGAATAATCAAGATTATATAAAACAATTCCTCCAGTAATGATATTGAAGGTTATAGTTCCGAACCATGCTCTTGCAGGAAAACCGGGAGAAAATGACATAACATATATAGATACCAGCGAGCCGATAAAATATATAATTACATATGGGATTATTGCTGATTTATTTTCTTTCGAAAATTTCAGATATAAAATTAAAAGAATAACAACACAGAGATTAAATGCCCCTAAATAATTTATAAAAGTACCTGTATGCATTACAATGCGATATGCAACAAACAAAGCGTTAACCGTTATTCCTTCTGCACGTGCAAAGTTTCCGGGAGCAGATATCATTATTATATAGCCAATAATTGCGCCAAACAATCCTGCATAAGCCCAAAAGGGTACTTCCCATTTATTTATTCTATAATATATAATAAAAGAAACGACCATGACAATCATTGCAGCTGCAGTGTTTTCATTTGTCCAACCTGCTATTATACCACCGATGAGCATTAAAATAGTTGAAAGTAATTTCATTATTTTTTTTTGCCCTTGGTTTTTGAACAATCTGTATGGCAACAAGAATAAAAGGATAATAATCGTACCCCACAAATAATTGGCACTTCCTGTAATCCATAAAACCGTTTCCGCAAAAACAGGTTGGAGAATCCATACAAAACAAAAGATTATCACAAATAAAGATATGCTGTTCTTTTTACCCGCTGTTATATGATAATATATCAGGCAAATAAATAATAAAAATACAGTGCTGTTTATAATATCAATTACAATAGGAGTATGAATCAATAGTAAAAGCTGTCCAATTACATGGACTACACTTCTTCCACCCCACACAAAATAATGCGTATACTGAGATTCAAAAACATCCGAAATAGAAGCTAACCGCTCTTGAGTCTGGTATACAAAAGAATACACATAATCATCACCTGTTATATATGTTTTCAGGTTCAGAAAGAAAATACAAAACCAGATAAAAACCAGGCACAAAATAAAAGTAATATTATATATAAATCTTTTTTTATTACTCAGTTCATCTATAAACTCATACTTTTCATATAATAAATCCAAAAAATACTTCAAAGAGTAAATATTTTTAGCATATTTTTTCGGTAGATTCATTAATTTTTGTTTTCTTTGTTACCAGATTGCAAATATACATTAAATAAAACAATAGCACTAATAAGAGATAAGAGGGTTTTTGGACTACTTTTGGAATTATTTGAGAAAATTATATTGCGAAATTGTATTAGAACTTTTTTAATATAAAACAGTTATATTTGCATGTTATTACAGATTAACGTATTAATCAAAAATCAGGATGAATAAGAAAGTTTTGCTTTTTTCACTTTTGCTGTCAGGGTGTTTAGGTTTTTTATCAGCACAAGACGAATCTACTCGTGCTTTAATTATTGATGAGGTAGAATACGGCCAGCCAAATGAAACATATAATGCGTATAAAACCGCTTGGGAAAAGAATAGTTTTGGGTCCAACTGGTTCATCACTATCGGCGGTGGCGCACAGACCATCTTTGGAGAAGACGATTCCAAAGCCGACTTTTCTAAACGTATAACATTCGCTCCACAAATTTCCATCGGTAAATATTTTTCTCCTATATGGGGACTAAGATTCAATTTTACGGGAGGCTCTCTTCATGGATATAATGACGGAAACTCGGGAGTGTACCGTAAATGGAATAATGGGACAAATTATCAAGGAAAAGGCTACGAAGGACAATCCGGATATCCGGGTTCTGCAGGTATCCCTGGGCCTTCAGGAGAAGGACAACATTTCTATAGTTGGGATCCGACTTGGAATTATATGTACAGCACTCCGGAAGAAATAGCTAATCATGTACAATATGTAAATGGCAAAGGCTATATCTGGAATCCACGTGTTGAGGGACAAACCGAAGACCCCCAAGGTGGATATCGTGATGCTAACGGAGATATGATTTTATACACTCAACATCTTCGTTATTTTCAAGCAAATGTAGATTTCATGTTTGATTTATTCACTTTGTTTGGCGACTATAATCCAAAACGATTCTTTGAGTTAACACCTTATGCTGGTGCTGGTGTTTACCATGTCTTTCCACACAGAGGGACTGTAGCATACACAACAGCAGGAGTTCATGCCGGTTTGATAACCAAATTCAGATTATCGAACAGAGTTGGATTAAATGCTGAATTCTCAGCATCTATGGTGGGTGATGAATTTGATGGTCAAAGTGGTGGAGAACGTTCTTTTACAGGTCTTGGTCAAGCCACTTTAGGATTGAACTTCAAATTAGGAAAAACTGATTGGCAGGTTTGTGAACCGATGGATTACGAAAAAATCAGGCAGCTGAACGATATGATTAATGATTTAAGAAATCGTCCGGAACCTATTTGTCCTGAATGTCCTCCTGCTCCTGAGTGTCCTCCTGCTCCACCGGCAGAAATTAAATTCCTTCCGGATCCTGTATTCTTTAGAATCGACCAATCCATTATCGATCCTTCTGAATGGGCAAAAATTGAAAAAGCAGTTGATTTCTTAAATAAGAATCCGATGGCAAATGTAGTAGTTACGGGTTATGCAGACAGGAAGACAGCTTATCCGGAATATAACTTGAAACTTTCTGAAAGAAGAGCAAAAACTGTAGCTCAGGCATTGACTCAGAAATACGGTATTAATCCATTAAGAGTTTCTATCAATTGGTCAGGAGATCAAATCCAACCATTTAATATCAATGAATGGAACCGCGTTGTAATATTTGTTATAGAAGATTAATATTTAATTACTAGATATTTGGTAAAAAAGGTTCCCACAATAAGTTGGGAATCTTTTTTATTTAGGGGTATCAAAAGCACTTTCTTTGCCTTGATTTTTTTTGTAAATTTGTAATTATAACTTAGGAATCATGGACAATTATATAGTATCAGCACGTAAATACAGACCTTCTACATTCCAATCGGTAGTAGGCCAACGCGCACTTACCACAACTCTCAAAAATGCAATTCTATCAAATAAGTTAGCTCATGCCTATTTATTTTGCGGACCCCGGGGAGTAGGTAAAACTACTTGTGCACGAATATTTGCTAAAACTATAAATTGCCTGGCTCTTACAACTGAAGGTGATGCATGTAATAACTGCGAATCATGTAAAGCTTTTAACGAACAACGTTCCTATAATATACATGAGCTAGATGCCGCATCCAATAACTCGGTAGATGATATCCGTTCACTTATAGATCAGATAAGGATACCGCCCCAGATCGGCAGGTATAAAGTCTATATCATAGATGAAGTGCATATGTTGTCATCATCGGCATTCAATGCATTTTTAAAAACACTGGAAGAGCCGCCTCATCACGCAATTTTTATTTTAGCAACTACAGAGAAGCATAAAATATTACCGACAATACTTTCCAGATGCCAGATATATGACTTTAACCGGATCAGCATAACCGATACCGTCGAACATCTGCAATATGTCGCCTCAAAGGAGAATATCAAAGTTGAACCGGAAGCATTGAATATTTTAGCACAAAAAGCCGACGGAGGTATGCGTGATGCATTATCTATATTTGATCAGGTAGCGAGTTTTACTGACGGAAATATTACCTATACCGCTGTAGTTGAAAATCTAAATGTGCTGGATTATGACTATTATTTTAAGCTTACCGACTCTATTCTTGCAAATGATATCTCCACCTCTTTACTTATATTGAATGAGATTATAAATAAAGGCTTTGATGGTCATAATATAATTTCAGGCCTTGCTGAGCATATGAGGAATTTATTGGTGTGCAAAGATGTCCGTACTGCTACATTATTCGAAATAGGAACATCAATCAAAAAACGATATATCGAAGCAGCAGAGAAAAGTCCATTAGAATTTCTCTATCAAGCAATCGAATTAGTTAACGAATGCGATTTGAATTACCGCTTCAGCAAAAATAAAAAATTACTGATCGAATTAACATTAATCCGGTTATGCCAATTGACTGAAAAAAGGAAAAATGCTGACGAAAAAAAAAAATCCTGATTGATCCTTTTTTCCCTCAGTCCGGAGATATAGTTTCCTCACAAAAAACAGAGGTTACTCCACAAATAATTAACAGGGACAAGCCTAAAACTAAAATTCCTGCTCCGGAAAAGACAAAACCCATATCGAACTTAGGAATATCTATCTCTTCCTTATCACAGGGTATGGATAAAATTTCTGATGACATCTCAAATAAAAAGGAAGACAAAATTCTAACAGAAAGCTTTACTCCTCTCCAACTTCTGAATGAATGGAAAGCTTATGCCCAATCCCTTCTAGAAGAACACCATCTAAAAAACACAATGCTGAACTGTCTCCCCGACTTACGAGATAGGGACACGTTTGAAGTAGTGGTCAACAATCCTGTTCAGGAACAACGCTTATTAGATAATTACGAAAATATTCTTTCAATACTGAGGATAAAACTAAGAAATTCTAATATAAAAATGAAAGTTAGAGTTTCGATTGAAAATGAAAAAAAACTGGGTTTCACGTCTTTAGAAAAATTTAATTTAATGACCGAACAGAATGATACATTGAAAAGGCTTAAGGATGAATTCGGTTTAGAATTACTGTAAATACAAATATTAGTTATGCTTTCATTTTTTTTACCGTTTTATTTGCAACAAAAGAAAAAAGCCATATCTTTGCAACGCATTTGAGAGAAAATGCTACTCATAAAGGGGCGTTTAGCTCAGCTGGTTCAGAGCATCTGCCTTACAAGCA
>DQAM01000149.1:0-310 GCA_003523545.1 Dysgonomonas sp. | reverse complement strand
AGCAGAGGGTCGGCGGTTCGAATCCGTCAACGCCCACAACAATAAAAAGAGTATAGTTGAAAATCAATCAATTATACTCTTTTTTATTTTATATGATACCGTTATTGATACCGTAAAGACATGTTATTCTACTTTTTTGAGAACTCTAGTATTTATAGTTTGGGTTTTAAGTTCTCCATTTGCAAACCAGTAACAATGCCGAATATAATCTGTATTACTAGCAACTCCCCCTACTGTCATGTAAGTTCTACTATGAGAATCCACTAACTCTTCAGATTTCAAATAAACCACATCACCTTCTTTAATCTCT
>DQAM01000145.1 GCA_003523545.1 Dysgonomonas sp. | reverse complement strand
TTATTTTAGGACGAGACAATACTTTTATTTAAGGGATGTCGGTACGGCATCCCTTTTTATGTTAAATTTGCCGGATGTTGTAACCATATATTTATATGAGTAGTCATACAATTAAATAAATAACTAAAAAGTATAATCATGAAAGCTATTTTATTCGTATTGTTAACTGCCTTCTTATGTTCATGTAATGTCTCAAACTCGATCCGTGGAAACAGGGATATACAGAGTAAAGAATTTTCGATTGACGATTATTCATCTGTACGCCTGACGGGATCGGCGAAAATGATTTATCAGCAGAAGCCGGGATCCGCCCCTTACCTTACAATAGAGATAGACGAAAATCTGCTTCCCTATCTCGATCCTGTTGTTGAAGGAGGAGAGCTGAAGCTGAAAACAACTGAAAATATAAATCCTACTAAATATATTATATATACCAATTCTTCATCACTTACAGGAGCATCTTTGTCGGGTTCGGGAAATCTTACACTGGAAAATGCAATAGAAACCGATAATCTGGATTTGACAGTGAGGGGTTCGGGAAAAATTACAGCAGGTATTATTAAATGTATGGGATTATCTTCTTCGGTATCAGGTTCGGGTTCAGTGCAGATAGATTCGCTGGAAGCGGAGTCTTTCAATAGTTCGGTTTCGGGTTCCGGAAAAGTTACAGTCAAAGGTGCTGTCGAAGATAGCGATATAGATATTTCGGGAAGCGGCAGGATCGAAGCGCAGGGAATGACATCACAGAAGGTTAAAAGCAGGGTCCGCGGATCGGGCAGTATACGGGTACATGCTGTAGAGTCGATAGATGCCAATATTTCCGGTAGCGGCATGATATATTATAAAGGCGACCCCCAGAATAAGAACGTTTCCAAATCCGGATCAGGCAAGATAATACAGGAATAAAATCAGTATGATATTTTTGGTGTTAAATTTACCGGAGATATTTATTCTTATCATTAATTTAGAGCCGATATAAAAGAGGTAGGAGAGATGAATAGAATTTTTACTAAAAAAGCTGTTTTATTAATGAATAAATAATTTGCCGTTTCAAAAAAAAGATTTAATTTTGCACCCTGATTTACTGTGACAAGGAATAAATAAACGAATAAAATACAATAGCGATGTCCAAGATTTGTGAGATAACAGGAAAAAAAGCTATGGTTGGCAACAATGTTTCGCACTCAAATAAGAAAACAAAAAGAAAATTTAATGTCAACCTGTTTAGAAAAAAATTCTATTGGGTAGAAGAAGATTGCTGGATCAGCCTTAATGTTTCGGCCGCAGGTCTTCGTACAATCAACAAAATCGGTTTAGATGCAGCTTTGAAAAGAGCCGCGGCTAACGGGTATTTAAAAGCATAATATAAGAGGAGGACCAACAATGGCAAAGAAAGCAAAAGGAAACAGAATTCAGGTAATACTGGAATGTACCGAGCACAAAGAAAGCGGAATGCCCGGAACATCAAGATACATTACAACTAAGAACAGAAAAAATACGACTGAAAGGCTCGAGTTGAAAAAATACAACCCGATCCTCAGGAAAATGACAGTACATAAAGAAATCAAGTAAAACGATATAAACCATGGCAAAGAAGACAGTCGCAGGTTATCGCGATGCATCCGCGAAAGATGGTCGCAGTTATGCAAAAGTAATCAAGATGGTTAAGTCTCCTAAGACAGGCGCTTATACCTTTAAAGAAGAAATGGTTCCAAACGAAGCAGTTAAAGATTATTTCGCTAAATAATCCGGTTAAAATATCTAAAAAGGCCTCCTTTCAGTAAATTGTAAGGAGGTTTTTTTTGTTTATTCAGTTGAAGGCTTGTTTAATTCGGTAGAATGGCGTATTTTTACTCATCTGTAACACGCTGGCTAACCATTTTTTTGCAAGGCTTTGCCTGCTTCGTGATTTTAATAGAATAAAAAAGTAAAAGTATGGGATTTTTTGATTTCTTTTCTAAACAAAAGAAAGAAACCCTTGATAAAGGTTTGGAGAAAACAAAAGACAGCATGTTTTCCAAGCTTTCCCGGATAGTAGTCGGAAAATCAAAGGTAGATGACGATGTACTCGACGATCTCGAAGAAGTACTTATAACCTCGGATGTAGGAGTGGATACGACTTTGAAAATTATAGAGCGGGTCGAAGAACGCGTAGCCAGAGACAAGTATATCAATACGGATGAACTGACCAGAATTCTTCGCGAAGAGATATCAGACCTTCTCACCGAAAATAATACAGATGACAATGAGGCGGGTTTTGATCTTCCTGCCGATACAAAGCCATACGTAATAATGGTGGTCGGAGTAAACGGCGTAGGTAAAACCACTACTATCGGTAAACTCGCCAATCAGTTCAAAAAAGCCGGTAAATCGGTCTATCTGGGAGCCGCGGATACTTTCAGGGCAGCGGCTGTGGAACAATTGGTGATTTGGAGCGAGCGGGTAGGAGTGCCTATCGTTAAACAGACGATGGGGGCAGATCCTGCTTCAGTGGCTTTCGATGCAGTCAGTTCGGCTAAAGCAAATGATGCAGATGTCGTAATCATCGATACGGCAGGGCGTCTCCATAATAAAGTCGGACTAATGAACGAATTGTCCAAAATAAAAAACGTGATGAATAAAGTAGTTCCGGGTGCTCCTCACGAGGTATTGCTCGTATTGGACGGATCGACCGGGCAAAACGCCTTCGAACAGGCTAAACAATTTACGGCCGCTACCGATGTTACCGCTCTGGCGATCACTAAGCTCGATGGTACGGCAAAAGGCGGAGTCGTAATCGGGATATCGGATCAGTTTAAGATACCAGTCAAATACATAGGGCTGGGTGAAGGAATTGACGATTTGCAGCTTTTCCGCCGGCGGGATTTCGTAGATTCATTGTTCGGAGAATAAAGAGAGAAGGAAAGTATAAGAGACGGATGAGAAAAAACAGGATAGACGTGGTCACCCTCGGTTGTTCTAAAAATCTGGTCGATTCGGAAATGCTGATGAAAAGGCTTCTGGCAAGCGGTTATACCGTACAGCACGACCCGGAACAGTCCGAAGGGGAAATAGTTGTAATAAATACATGCGGATTTATAGACGATGCAAAGGAAGAATCTATAAATACGATATTAGAATTTGCGGAGGCTAAGAAGAATAGAAAGCTGAATAAATTATTTGTGATGGGCTGTCTTTCGGAAAGATATATGTCCGAATTGCAGGCCGAGATACCTGAAGTAGATAAATTTTACGGTAAATTCAATTGGAAAGCGTTGATTTCCGATTTGGGTAAATCTTATTCGCAGGAAACAGGATATGAGAGAATTCTGACAACTCCAAAGCATTATGCTTATCTGAAAATATCGGAAGGTTGCAACAGGGCTTGTTCTTATTGTTCGATACCGATAATGACGGGAAAACATATATCCCGCCCGATGGAAGAAATTGTAGACGAAGTTCGGCAACTGGTAAAACAAGGCGTAAAGGAATTCCAGGTCATAGCACAGGATTTATCTTATTACGGACTCGACAGGTACAAGGAAATGAAACTTCCCGAATTGGTGGAGAGAATATCCGATGTGGAAGGTGTCGAATGGATACGTTTGCATTATGCTTATCCGGCCAAATTTCCTAAGGATCTGCTTCGTGTAATCCGTGAAAGAGATAATGTGTGCAACTATCTCGATATTGCCCTTCAGCATATCAGCGATTCGATGCTCACCAAGATGAGAAGGAATATTACAAGCAGGGAAACCTACGATTTAATCGAATATATTCGTGCAGAAGTACCGGGAATTCATCTTCGAACAACTTTTTTAGTAGGACATCCGGGTGAAACTGATGAAGATTTCGAAGAATTGATTAGATTTGCAAAAGAGATGCGTTTTGAGAGAATGGGCGCATTTCCTTATTCGAATGAAGAAGGTACTTTTGCCTATGAGAATTATACCGACGATATTCCTGAAAATGTTAAGCAGGAACGCATGGATGCATTAATGGCTATCCAGGAACGTATTGCGATGGAAAACAATGAATCTAAAATAGGGCAGGTCTACAAGGTAATCATCGATAAAGAGGACGTTGATTATTACGTAGGACGTACCGAATTTGATTCTCCTGAGGTAGATCCTGAGGTGTTGATCAACAAAAAGAAGGTATTAAAGATCGGGGAGTTTTATAACGTGAAGATTAACTTGGCTGAGCCTTTCGATTTGTATGCAGATGTGATAGAATGACAATTATATAAAAACAACAATGACAAATAAGGAATTAATAGCGGAATTAGCCAAACGCCTTGATATGACCCAGGTACAGGTATCGGGCCTGCTCGAAGATGCTGTTTCGGTTGTTAGCGAGAATCTTGCGGAAAGCAATACGATTAACATTCAGGGCTTCGGATTGTTTGAAACCAAGAAGAAGCAGGAGCGCGTCTCCGTGAATCCCGTTACTAAACAACGTTTCCTTGTTCCTCCCAAATTGTCGCCGGTATTTAAGCCCGGGCCTGTTGTTAAAGAAAAACTGAAAAAACTGTTGGAAGATGAATGAAAAATTATTACTTCAGGATTTAGTCGTTCTCTTAGCTAAAAAATCGGGAATCACGCAGAAAGAAGCAGACCGGTTTTTTCGGGAGTTGTTTCAGTTGATTTTAGAATCCATATATGAAAACGACATAGTTAAGATTAAGGACTTCGGTACTTTCAAGCTGGTTAAGGTAAACAACCGGGAGAGTGTAAACGTAAATACTGGTGAAAAGATAGAAATTCCCGCTCATTATAAATTATCTTTTGCACCTGATAAAAGCCTTAAAGAATTAGTAAACGAGCCTTTTGCCCATTTCGAATCGGTTGTATTGGATGATAGTGAAACCGAAGAGGTGGAAGAACAACAAACGCCGGAAGATAATAAAAAAGATACTACCGCGGTTGTAAATACGGATAGTACCGAAAGCATCGAGGATATTGTAGTTTTTGAAGAGGAAAAACTACCTGAAGAAGATGAAATGGAAAATGATTTGACAGATAGTGAATCTGATACGGAGGAAGAGACTATCCCGGAAGAAAAAGAACACAATGAAAAACCGGTTCCAGAAAAGAAATCAGATAGTCTGCTTAGCGAAATCTCATTCGTAAAAGAGAATCCTGTATTTGTAGAAAAGAATGAAAAAGAAGAATCAGATCCGGAAGAAAAAGGAACTGAAGCGGAAGATATTCCACAAGAAAAAAAGCAGGAAGAGAAACCTAAAAGGAAAATAGAACTGATCGATCTCGTCGATCTCAAATCCTTACCTAGAAGAACGATCAAAATAGAGGAGAAAAAGCCGAAAACCGATGCACCTCCTTTACTCGACCTGATAGATGTCAAAAAAGAGAAGAAAGTAATTGAGACTAAAATATCAGAAGAACCCCCTCGGTCTATCGATGAAAAAGAACCAGTTCAGAAAAAAGAAGTTCTTGAGAGAAAAATAATCATTGAGAAGAAGCCGGAAACTATTATACAGGAAACTACTACTATTGCACCTGAAATTAAAAAGCAGGTTCCTGTTTCGAATGAAAACTTAAAACGGGAAACTGCAATTGTAGATAATTTTAATAATACAGAACCGGACGATATTGATTCAGGAGTAGATTATATACCGCCTCATTTTAATGACGAAGAAACTACAGACGTAGATTACCATTATATCGATTACGAAAAGTTAGCGGAAGAGTCTAAATGGAAAAGGCGGATTCCAATCATCGCGGTTGTTGTGATCGTACTAGGGTTTGCCATTTATCAGTTTGCTAAATTGTTTGATGTAACGTATGACTATGAGTACTATATCAACCATGTTCCACCGCTTACCCTGAGCGACAGCCTGCCTATTATAGACGAGCAGGAAAAGCAGTCTCCTGTGACCGGGGTTCAAGCTGATACGATTGCTTTAGCACGGCCTATATCAAAAGCAACGGCTAAGCCCGTGGAAAGGCCGGTTGAAACCTCCGGTGCACAGGTAAATCCTATCACAAATGAACCGCTGGAGTCTAATCTCGACGATCTGATAGATCAACTGAAAAGCAGTGGCACAGTCGAGCCTGAGGGTATCGATATATCAGAAAATCTGCACATAAAGGTGACAAATAAGGCGGAAGTTTTCCTGAGTGAAAATCAATAATCTTTATTCCACCGTGAAAGGAACCGTATATTCCCGCTGATCCCGGAATATGCGAATCTGCATAGATGTACCTTTTTGTACGGTTGAGGTTTCATGCGCAAAATCAGCCCATTTATCGGTATTTTTACCGTTAACTGCCAATATTACATCGTTCGTCTGTAAGCCTGCCTTTTTTAAGGGCGATCCGTTGTCAATGCTTATTACTATAATTCCGGCTATACTGCTCATACCCGTTGCAGACCTTTCACCTTCGGTGGCCATGTCCTTAAATTCTGCGCGCATCCATTTATATAATTTGCTATCCTCATTCTGTTCCACGATTATAAACAGAGGAAGAGTGGGAGTCTTCGCTATTTTCT
>DQAM01000147.1 GCA_003523545.1 Dysgonomonas sp. | reverse complement strand
ATTTCCTGAAAAAGGCCCAGCCCTTTTCTGGTAAACATGAAACTTCTGTTTTCGTCTGTTCCGAAGTCCTGTTCGAGCATTTTGTCTAAATAATATTGTGCCGAATCGAGTTCATGCTTTTGGAGAAATATTTTTGCCATCATGTAAGGTTGTGCGCTGAATAAGCTATCCTGGCCATATCTTTTCATCATCCGTATGTTGTTGATAGCTTTGTCATATTCTTCAAACTTTATCAGTATATCGGCATAATTCCTGTAATAATGGTTAAGGCTTCTTATGTCGTTTTTTTCTTCTGCCGATTGAATGGCTCTATTCATCCAGTAATCCAGTGAATCGAGTTTTTGCTTGTTGTTTAGTGAACTGAGCGATAAGCCCGCCATATAAAAAGTAGAAGGATAAGAAAAATGGTATTCGGATGCTTTTACATAATACCGATAAGCGGCTTCATAATCACCAGCATTGCGGCAATCATTGGCTATCGACCGGAATATGATATAGGTAAAAAGGCTGTCGTTATTTTGTTCAGCATAATTCTCCGCTTCTCTCATCAGCCGGTTATAGCTGGAAGAATCGTTCTTCCACGAGAAATGATTAAGGGCAAGTTTATAAGACTCTTTCATTTCTTCTTTCAATTCTTGCCTTTTGTAGTAGTCTAAAGAAAAGATTATCATTGAATCTTCGACTGTCGATTTTCCTTTCATAATATGTGCCTTGGTACGGAGCCTCCAATAATCAGCCTTTTGCCTGTCGGAAAGAGGAGAGTCGGCTATTTTATCCAGAATATATTCCGCACTATCTGTATATGGATACATTAAGGAATCGGCCTGAATAAGTAATTCCGATATCTGCACTGTTTTTTGGGGACATGCCGAAAAAAACGAAATGCACCCGACAGCAAAGATGAAAATTGACAAATAAAAGTACCGCGACATCATTCGGACAATCGTATAAAATTTTTCACAACAAAGTTATACTTTTATAAGCAAATTAGTATACAACAAAAAAGGTATTCGCCGATAAGCCGAACACCTTTTACAATCTACATGTGAATATACCGATTATTCTTTTTTCTTTTTCTTGTCATCATCGAGCATTTCACTTGCTTTAAGGGAAATATCTCTCGCAGCACGCTTCGCCTGAATGGTGATATCTTCTACAGTATCTTCCAATTTATTGGTATATTTTTCCGCCCTGTGGGAAAGTGCATCGAAAAAAGATTTTGCCTGTTCCTTAAAATCTTCATATTTACCTTTGAAGAATTTCTCCCAGTCAATCTCAAGACCTTCTTTGTCCATGAAGTCTTTTATAATGACCATAACCTTAGCAGCCTGCTCTTCACTGAGGCCTGCTTCTTCCTGAAGTTTTTTCAACAAATTTTCCATAACAAATGTTTATTAGGGTTATCTCTTATATGTTTTATAACATCCTACAAGGGATATAGTTTTGGTTTTCGTCTTATATTTCCTATTCAGTATAAAATAGTATCAGATTCTGGATTGCGCGTTGGCAGACGGGGCAGAACCTGCGTGCCGTATTTGTTTTCATCCTGCAATCCACATTTCCGCGATATATTCCTTTGAACGAATAAGCCGCTCCTTCGTACACACCTACCTTATATTTTCCACTGTCGGTTATAGGTGTAGGAATGGGAGTCTGAGGTGAAAGCATGCTTTTCCATTTTGAATCGAAGTTCACAAGGGTAGTCACATTATGTTCCCACGGTTCTACATCCAGAGGATAGGTGTCGTCGAAAGTATCGTTCTCATAAAAATATTCGTCCGCCAATCCGGCAAAGCTATGTCCGAACTCGTGTACCACTACCGGTTTGAAGTTGCTGTGCCCGGTAGTTGTCAGGGTATAGGAGTTTAAGATTCCACCTCCTCCGTATACATCTGTATTGGCTAAAATAATGATATGTTCATACGGTATTCCTGCCAGAATATCGTGCAGGTCTTTCACACGGCTGGTAGTGAGGTAACGATTGGAATAGAAAGTATCGAAATGAGAATGAACGGAAGTATTTTTCCACAATCCTTCGCGGGGAACACTGACACCGCTCTCTTCCGATACACTTTCCACAACATAAAAATTGAAACTGTCTTTATATTTTCCGAAGGGTTCATGAAGGAAAGTATGATCGATCGTCTCTTGGGCATATTTTCTGAAAACAGGCATTTCAGCCTCGGTAAACCCTTCTGCCACAATAACCACATTGATGGCGTTTTCTTTTCTTGCCGGATGCATTAACGTATGGGAGGTTACATTGTCATATCCTTTTTTATGAATCAGTATATCGTCCGGGTCAACGATATGGGTCAGCTTCGTATCGTATTTTCCCTGCCTGTTCCTGAAACTAACCTCGATTCTTGTCTTGTGTTTTGGAAAAGGCAAAAGATATACGTTTTCAAAGCTTTTCGACGTTTCTTTGGCTTCGTCCGTTGTGACCCATTCCTGAAAAAGCGAGCTAAAAGGGGTTTTATAGATACATTCTCCCGATTGTATATCATACATTTTTATCTGTCCGTTACCATCCAGAAAGCTTCCTGAAAGGTTGTGTTTCCTTCCCGCCCATTGTGGTAATTCGTTCAGCTTATCCAGAAAAACATACTGTTCGCGGGCGTTGCCTGCAAAAGTATAATCGACACGCAATGTCTTGTTTATGAAATAGGTATCATATTCCTGCGCAAAGCCTGTTACAGATATAAACAGGATGAAAAAAGAAAGTATATTTTTCATTGTAAAAATATTAGAATTTAAACAAAGATATGAATTGATTTTTTTATATTGCATAATATTTCCAAACATATAAAAACAACCTTATTTTAATATACCTGAATCGTATGGATACTATCACTAGTTCTGAAGTGCTGGAATGGGCAACGCAGTTTTTGAATAAAGCTGAAAATGAATTAACACCTGAAGAGGTAAAAGAGCAAAAAAAGTTTGCATCGTTAATACAAACGCCTTCTAACAAAGTATTATTGTCAAAAATGCTGGACGAATCGTCGCAAGTGAAGGACGATAAAAAACTGGCTAAACGGATGAAAATATTGATCGAACAGTACGGGGTACCGGATTTTTTTAATTCTTTCGACCAATTCCAATTGAAGTTATTCACCCTTTTCGGATACCAGTTTGATGCTATTGCTATGCCGTTGTTTAAAGCGCGCCTGCGAAAAGAAACGGACAAGATAATCATCGCCGAAGAACGTCCCGCACTGACTAATCATCTGGCCAGACGCTGGCAGGCACAAATCGGACAAAATGTCAACCTGCTGGGAGAAGTGGTGCTGGGTGATAAAGAAGCCGACAATCGTTACGAACATTATCTCGAGGCACTTACACAACCTGATATCAATTACATATCCATAAAACTTTCGGGTATTTATGCACAGATTAAACCGCTGAGTTACGAAGAGAATAAAAATGAACTGTGCAAACGTGTTGCGCGGATTTACAAACAATCTATCGATTATTCTTATACAGACCATGACGGTGTTTCGAAGCCTAAATTTGTCAATCTCGACATGGAAGAATACAAAGACACCGAGCTGACGCTCGATGTCTTTGAAACCGTAATGTCTATGCCTGAGTTTAAGAATTATACGGCAGGTATAGTAGTGCAGGCTTATCTTCCTGATGCAGAATTCTTTGTAGAAAGATTACTAAAACTGGCAAAAGACCGCATCGCTGATGGAGGAGCCCCTATAAAGATGCGCCTGGTAAAAGGAGCTAATCAGCAGATGGAATCTATCATTTCCTCATTGAGGGGTTGGGCCAATCCTATATTGCCCTCCAAAATAGATGTAGATGCAAATTATATGCACATCCTTGATATTGCCCTGCAACCGAAGAATGCCAAGGCCATGCATGTCGGAGTGGCTTCACATAACTTTTTCAGTATCGGATATGCTTATTTGTTAAGTGAGAAAAACGGGGTATCGGATTGTGTTACCTTCGAAATGCTCGAAGGTATGGCCAACCATCTTCCACGAGTTGTCCGTAAGATGGATAAGCAGATTATTCTTTATACTCCTGTTGTAAAGAAAGAACATTTCCTCAATGCTGTATCCTATCTGGTGCGCCGTCTGGATGAAAATACCGGGAAAGATAATTTCCTCAGTTATTCGTTCAATCTGAAACTCGACAGTCCGCAGTGGAAATTCCTGGCCGATCAGTTCTTACAGGCTTATGCGAAAAAGGACAGCATGAAACCGGAATCTTTCCGTAAACAAGACCGGAATAAGAAACCTGCTCCCGATTCGAATATAGATGTGTTCCATAACGAACCCGATAGCAATCTGGATTTACCGCAAAACAGGGAATGGGCTTTAAATAAATTGAAAAAATGGGAAACGGAAGTCAACGATACAAATTTCAAAATCCCGGTTCAGATCGGAGATAAAGAAATTGAAACGGAAAATAAGAAAAAATACTATGACCGCAACCGCAACGATGAAGTATCTGTTTGCGAAGCAAGCCTGTCCTCGATGGAGCACGTAAAAGAAATCATCCAGATTGCGGAAGAAGATAAATCGGGTTGGCGCAAAACGACAATCGAACAACGGAATAAGATACTGCATCAGGTGGCAGAAAATCTAAGCGCCAAACGGGGCGATCTCATTGGATGTATGTCTGCAATTACAGGCAAAACATTTACCGAAGGAGATGTGGAAGTGTCGGAAGCAATAGATTTCTGTCGTTTTTACCCGATAACGATGAAAGCTTTTGCCGATCTTAAAACGGTAAAATATGCTCCCAAGGGTATTATATTGGTTATTCCCCCCTGGAATTTCCCGCTGGCAATCCCTGTAGGCGGAGTAGCATCCGCTTTGGCAGGTGGCAATACGGTTATACTAAAGCCTGCAACCGTAGCTATGCCTATTGCGTGGGAATTTGCAAAATGCTTCTGGGATGCAGGCGTACCCAAAGACGCTTTACAAGTGGTATGTACAGCGGGTCGGGAACCGCTAAATCACCTGACATCGCATCCATCTGTTAAACATGTTATACTGACCGGAGGTACCGATACAGCCTTCCGGTTATTGGAAAACAGTCCCCGTACTCCTCTTTCTGCCGAAACAGGAGGAAAAAATGCTATTATCCTTACAGGAAATGGAGACCAGGATCATGCTATACAGAATGTCGTAGCTTCGGCTTTCGGCAATGCAGGTCAGAAATGTTCGGCTTGTTCGCTGTTATTAGTGGACAAAAAGACTTATAGCGACCCGATATTCAAATCGAAGCTTAAAGATGCTGTAACCAGTATGCACACAGGAAGCGCCTGGAATCCCGATAGTGTGGTAGGACCGATGATCGATAACGATAATGACAAACTACTGCATGCAATCGAAAATCTGGAACCGGGAGAATCCTGGCTGGTCGAACCTGAGTTTCTGGACGAAAAGAAATACATCCTTAAACCATGTGTTAAATGGGGTGTGAAACCGGGAAGCTATACTTTTAGTACCGAACTTTTTGCTCCATTGCTAGCTGTGGTTTGTGTAGATGATTTGAAGCAGGCAATAGATTATGTCAACTCTTCGGAATACGGTCTCACTTCGGGATTACAAAGTCTGGATGAATCAGAAATCGAACTTTGGAAAAATTCGATAGAAGCAGGTAATCTTTATATTAACCGGGGTATCACAGGAGCCATTGTTAACCGTCAACCGTTTGGAGGAATGAAACGTTCAGCTTTTGGTGGAGGTATCAAGGCCGGAGGAGTTAATTATGTTTCGTGTTTTGTCGAATTTTCGGAAAATGAAGTGACCGGTGCCGGATTGTCAAAATCTTCGCTGGCCGATTTAGTATCCGATGAAAAATCGAAAGCCCGCCTGAATTTTGCTTCAGCTAATTATAAAGCCGTTTGGGATGAGGAATTCGCTTTGGAAAGGGATATAAATAATCTATATGGTGAATCCAATGTATTCCGTTATCTGCCTCTTAAAAATGTGGCATTAAGGGTGCAAAAAGAAGATGATCTTACGGATATTCTGCTTACAAGCCTGGCTTCGGTTATGGCTAAAACACCGCTTGTAATAAGTATATCGCCAGATGACGAAAAATTACAGGCATTAGAGAAAGTTGCAACTATGTTCGGGAATCTTAGCCTGATAAAACAGGATGAGTCCCAATTTATCTCTGACATGGATAAATACGAAAGAATAAGGGCTTGTTCAGCCAATTTATCAGATGCAATATTCGCTGAGGGGGCAAAATTAGGTAAACATATTGCCACTCAAAAACCCTTGGTTGAAGGAAGGCTAGAACTGCTTCACTACGTTAAGGAGCAAAGTATTGCCTATGAGTATCACCGTTACGGCAGTATCTTTGGAGAATAATAAAAAATAGAAGCCCCTCTTGGTCTCCTCCGAGGGGGGATTGTTAAGCCCTCGCTATATAGTATTTGTCATGCTGACAGTAGGAAGCATCTGTTTTGTTTTAGACAAGATTCTTCGTTGCACTCAGAAACAACTGTTGGCTCCGTTGCACTCTTCCGATTTTCAATTCGAAGAGCGTAGGCGACTCAATGACAAAACAAATCAGCAGAATAGTATGAATTTACTCTTGACATAAGATCTTTTTTGTATTTGAGAGATAATAATTCTTTTGTTTCTTTTTGATTTCCCGTTATTTTTTAGTAATATTGGAAACGGTTGAAAAAACATATTATATCTAGTATCATAAAGCCGTTAGCCTGTCTTTTATTAAAAGAAACTTGAGAAACGAATGACAATATATATTTTTTTAATTTCCTAACCTTATAAAAAATCTTACAGTATGGGAAGTAAAGATGTTTATTTCTTTGGTGGCACGATGACAGAAGGTAATGCCCAAATGAAAGAGTTGTTAGGCGGTAAGGGAGCAAATCTGGCCGAGATGAGTCTGCTGGGTATCCCTGTTCCCCCCGGGTTCACAATCACTACGGAAGTTTGTAACAAGTTTTACACAGAAGGAAAAGACGCTGTTGTAAAAATGCTTACCGAACAAGTAAAAGAAGCTATGGGAAAAGTGGAAAAAGTTGTCGACGGACCAAAATTCGGAGACAAGGAAAATCCTCTTTTGGTTTCGGTGCGTTCGGGAGCCAGGGCTTCCATGCCGGGAATGATGGACACGATTCTCAATTTGGGATTGAATGACCAGGCTGTCGAGGCTATCATAGCAAGAAGCGGTAATGCCCGTTTCGCGTGGGATTCTTATCGTCGTTTCATCCAAATGTATTCAGGGGTTGTAATGGGTATGAAGCCGGTTGAAAAAGACGATGAAGACGTTTTCGAAGAAATAATAGATGAACTCAAACACGAAAAGGGAATTAAACTCGATTCCGAATTCGTAACTGAAGATTTACAGGAACTTGTAAAACGTTTCAAAGCTGTTATAAAAGATAAGTTAGGGAAAGATTTCCCGACAGACCCGTGGGAACAATTATGGAACGCCGTTATGGCTGTATTTGAAAGCTGGATGAACGACCGCGCCATATTTTATCGTAAGCTGAACAATATCCCGGCAGAATGGGGTACAGCTGTAAATGTACAGGCGATGGTATTCGGAAATATGAATGACCGTTCGGGCTCGGGTGTAGCCTTTACTCGTGATGCTTCTACCGGTGAAGACCTGTTTAACGGGGAATTTCTTGTCAATGCACAGGGAGAAGATGTGGTGGCAGGTACACGCACGCCCCAGCAGATATCCCTCGAAGGATCGCGCCGTAATGCAGTCCTAAAAGGATTCTCGGAAGAAGAAAGAAAAGCTAGCGGCTTGTCTTTGGAAGAAATGATGCCCGAGATATTCAAGGAATTGACTGCCATTCAGAAAAAGCTGGAACTTCATTATAAAGATATGCAAGACCTTGAATTTACTATTCAGGATGGTAAATTGTGGCTGCTGCAGACCCGCAGCGGAAAACGCACAGGAGCGGCCGCCGTTAAGATTGCCATCGATATGTTAAATGAAGGTCAGATCGACGAGAAAGAAGCTATTTTACGTGTCGATCCACAGAAGGTAGATGAACTTTTACACCCGATATTCGAACCGGAAGCATTGACAAAAGCTACTGTTATAGCCAAAGGTCTTCCTGCATCCCCAGGAGCAGCAACCGGACAGATAGTGTTCTTTGCCGATGATGCGGAACATATTATGAAAGCACACGTAGGCAGAAAACTTATATTAGTCAGAATAGAAACTTCGGCCGAGGATTTGAAAGGTATGGATGCTGCGGAAGGTATCTTAACCGCCCGCGGAGGTATGACTTCGCATGCGGCAGTAGTAGCCCGCGGTATGGGCAAATGCTGCGTATCAGGGGTTTCTGAATTGCGTATCAATTACAAAATGCGTACTCTTACTATCGGCGAAAAAGTGTATCGCGAAGGAGACTGGATTTCATTGAACGGTACTACGGGCGAAGTTTACGACGGACAAGTAGATACCAAACCTGCTGAAATGAGTGAAGACTTCGAAACGCTGATGAAACTAACTGCTAAATTTGCACGTTTAAAAGTTCGAGCAAATGCAGATACACCTCACGATGCAACTGTAGCCCGCCAATTCGGTGCAGTAGGCATCGGCCTTTGCCGTACGGAGCACATGTTCTTTGAAGGAAAGAAAATTATTGCTATGCGTGAAATGATTCTTTCCGAAACAACTGAAGAACGTGAAAAAGCGCTTGCAAAACTCTTGCCTTTACAGCAGGAAGATTTCGAAGGAATATTTATGTCTATGCAGGGACTTCCCGTAACCGTGCGTCTGCTAGATCCCCCTTTACATGAATTCCTTCCTCAGGATATTACAGGTATAGAGGAAATGACAGAGGCTATGGGTATATCCGAAAGCCGCATCAAACAAAAGATGAGCGCTTTACACGAAACCAATCCGATGCTCGGCCATCGTGGCTGCCGTCTGGCAAATACTTATCCTGAGATTGCAGTGATGCAGACACGCGCCATTCTTCAGGCAGCATTGAATCTGAAGAAAAAAGGCATAGAAGTATTCCCCGAAATTATGGTTCCTTTGACAAGCTCCATTGCGGAGATGAAAATGCAGGAAGGCATTATCCGTAAGACAGCTCAAAAGGTATTCGAAGAAATGGGCGACTCTATTAAATTTGAAGTAGGTACCATGATCGAAATACCCCGCGCAGCATTGACTGCCGACCAGATGGCTGAATCAGCCGAATTCTTCTCGATAGGAACAAATGACCTGACTCAGATGACTTTCGGATTCTCGCGCGATGATATTGGAAAATTCTTACCGATTTATATGGAAAAGGGTATCTTGAAAGAAGATCCGTTCCAGGTTATAGACCGGGAAGGAGTTGGACAACTCATAAAGATGGCGGCTACCAAAGGCCGGGAAACCCGTCCGAATATGAAAGTCGGTATTTGCGGCGAGCATGGCGGTGAACCTTCATCAATCGAATTCTGTCATATCGTAGGATTGAACTATGTAAGTTGTTCCCCTTACCGTGTACCTATTGCACGCTTGGCAGCAGCTCAGGCGGCAATCCGTTATAAGTAATATTGAATTATTATGTATTTGCTTGTTTTAA
>DQAM01000146.1 GCA_003523545.1 Dysgonomonas sp. | reverse complement strand
GGGTATTACCATCATGGTTTCTACTCCGTATATGGACGAAGCCGCCAAATGTGACCGGATCGCATTGATACAGGAAGGCAAAATCTTATCCGTCGACACACCCGCACAAATTGTAGATGATTTTCCCTATCTATTATATGCTCTTAAAGCCGGAAATAATTACCACTTACTCGAGACTATCAAAGGTCAAAGGAATATATATTCCTGCTATATATCGGGTGAATACCTGCATGTAATTTTTAAGGACAACGATACACATATTGATTATCCGGATATTGAAATAACCGAGATTAAACCTTCTATCGAGGATTGTTTTATACAACTCATGAGCCATGAAAGCAATTGATGTAAAAGAACTGACTAAAAGATTCGGCAGTTTTACGGCTGTCGACCGTATCACATTTGATGTGGATCAGGGTGAAATATTCGGATTCCTGGGTGCTAACGGTGCAGGAAAAACAACGGCTATGCGTATGCTCTGCGGATTACTCAATCCCACATCAGGACAAGGCAAGGTAGCGGGCTTCGATATCTACAGGGATACTGAGAAGATAAAACGGAATATCGGCTATATGAGCCAGAAATTCTCCTTGTATGAAGATTTGACAACAGCCGAAAATCTTGAATTATTTGGTGGTATATACGGTATGAGCCGGAAAGAGATTAACGAAAAAAGCGGGAAAGTTATCGCAGAACTAGGCTTACAAACCGAAAAAGATATGCTTGCAGCTTCTCTGCCTCTGGGCATAAAACAAAAGGTATCATTTGCCGTATCTACCTTCCATACGCCTCGGATAGTGTTTCTCGACGAACCGACAGGCGGAGTCGATCCTATCGCCCGCCGTACTTTCTGGGAGATGATATACAGGGCCGCAGACCGTGGAATTACGGCATTTGTGACTACTCATTATATGGACGAAGCCGAGTACTGCAACCGGGTATCCATCATGGTCGATGGACGCATCGAGGCTCTCGGTTCTCCGGCTCAACTGAAATCGAAATATAAAGCAGCATCAATAGGTGATGTATTTCAGTCGTTGGCACGGCAGGCAAAAAGAGTTGAATCATGAAACAGTTTCTCAGTTTTGTACGCAAAGAATTTTATCACATAACACGCGACACGCTGACGCTGGTAATCATGCTTATTTTGCCTGTAATATTATTGCTGATATTGGGTTTTGCCGTTTCTACCGAATTGAAGAATACAAGTTTTGTCGTGCTGGATGAATCGAAATCCACACTTTCGCGAAAATTAGTCGAGAAATTGAACGGCAACGCTTATTTTACCCTCGAAAGCTATGCTCATACAGCCAAAGACGTAGATAAGGCTTTCCGGAGGGGAGAATGCAAGCTGGCCCTTATCTTTCCCTCTCAATTCGCTAATGATGTTGTGCACACAGGCAACAGCAGCATACAAATTATTGTAGATGCCTCCGACCCTAACGAAGCATCCACATTGGTGAATTACATGCAATTGGCTATTATGCAGTTCCAACGGGAACAGAATGTAAATATGACTCCCCGGTTTATCGATACTGAAGTAAAAATGCTTTATAATCCTCAAATGGTAAGTGCCTATAATTTTGTTCCCGGGCTTATCGGTATGATAATGATGCTTATCTGCGCTATGATGACATCTGTATCTATAGTAAGGGAAAACGAAACGGGTACGATGGAAATACTACTGGTATCCCCGTTGCGCCCGGTAACCATTATCCTGTCAAAAGCTGCACCCTATCTGGTAATTTCCATACTCAATGTGATATCCATACTGGTGCTGTCATACTTTGTACTTGATGTACCCGTTGCAGGAAGCCTTGTCCTGATCATGTCGCTCAGCATTGTTTTTACGTTTTCTGCTCTGGCGCTGGGTCTCCTCATATCGTCCATCACGAAGACACAGCAGACAGCAATGCTGGCATCCACAGTCGGATTGATGCTGCCGTCGATGCTGCTTTCGGGTCTCATCTTTCCTATCGAAAGCATGCCTGCTATCTTACGGGTAATATCGTTCATTATCCCTGCGCGCTGGTTTATAGAGGCTTTGCGGGATGTAATGATAAAAGGGCTGGGGCTGGAATCGATATGGATGCAGTTCTCTATATTGCTGCTTATGACATTTATATTGCTTGCTGCTAGTATTAAAAAGTTTAAAAACAGGTTATGAAAGCACTCGGATTTTTATTGAAAAAGGAGTTTCTGCAAATCATACGTAATAAATTTATGTTGCGGCTCATTATAGCCATGCCTGTCTTACAGCTTATTATCCTGCCGTGGGCGGCCACTTTTGAGCAACGGAACATATCATTGAGTGTAGTGGACAATGATAAAAGCACTGTTTCGGGCAGATTGATCGAAAAAGCGGCATCCTCGGGATATTTCCGTTTAACTGATTATGCGGATACCTACACCCATGCTCTGAGAAGCATCGAACAGAATGAAGCAGATCTGATACTGGAAATACCCGGCAATTTCGAAAAAAACCTTATCATCAACCAGCCCGTAAAGCTGATGATGTCTATCAATGCTGTTAATGGCCAGAAAGCAGGTCTGGGTTTATCGTATATTACGCAGATCGTTACCGATTACAATAGTGAAATAACGTCACAAGGTGTGCAAAGTCCTATAAGCATCGAGCCGTATTACCGTTTTAATACGAAGATGCGTTATCAGGATTATATGGTACCCGGCATTATGGTTATACTCGTTACGCTGATAGGCGGCATGCTTTCGGCAATAAATATCGTGCGTGAAAAAGAAATCGGTACAATGGAGCAGATAAATGTAACGCCTATCCCCAAATATGTTTTTCTGCTTGGCAAACTCATTCCTTTCTGGATCATAGGTTTATGCCTGCTGACTGCGGCTATGTTTATTGCCTGGCTTATCTACGGTCTTAGCCCTGCTGGTCATTATATAAATATCTATATATTCTCTTTCCTTTATCTGCTTGCTTTTTCCGGTTTCGGGCTGATGATATCCAATTTTGCCAGAAGCCAGCAGCAAGCTATGTTTATGATATTCTTCTTCCTGATTATCTTCATTTTGCTTAGCGGTATGTTTACCCCGGTAAGCAATATGCCCCATTGGGCTCAGGTAGTTACCTGGTTTAACCCCTTGCGTTATTTTGTAGAAGTCATCCGTTCTATCTATCTGAAAGGAAGCGGACTGATGGATATTTTACCGCAGATATTGAAAATAACAGTATTTGTGGTTGTTTTTAACACACTGGCGGTTATCAGCTACAGGAAGACCAACGGGTAAAAATTTTTCACCATATTGCAAGGTTATATTCCATCAGGCAAAATTAAATTCTTATTTTTGCATAAAACGAATTGCAACTACATTATGGACGCAGGAGTAAAAAATAATAACCACGGGGCTAATGTCCGCCGTTGGAGAGAATGGAGGAATATCAATCAGGATGTACTTGCCGACAAAATCGGAGTTTCACAAGCTACACTCTCGCTTTACGAAAAAAAAGAAAAATTAGAGCCTGAAATCTTAGATAAGATTGCAAAAGTCCTTGATATTCCTGTTGAAGCTATTACTGAACTTGAACAGGGAACTGCAATTAATATTATCTCAAGTACATTACATGATAATTCTGGTTCAATATTCAATCAGCCTACATTTAATCCTATAGATAAAGTTGTTGAATTATATGATGAAAAGATAGCTTTATATGAAAGGATGCTGAAAGAAAAAGAGGAAGCTATTTCTTTACTGCACGAGGTGTTGAAAGAAAGAAAGTAAATATAATTAATATTCCCGTAATTTTTTTATTATAATAATTTGCATCGATACAATATTTACGTATATTTACTAAAAAATAGTAGAACTACTTTTCATAAGTAGCTACTATTAATTCAGGTATTATAAAAATATACGTAATTATGAAAAAATCAATTCTCATCTTATTTAGCTTATTGTTTGTAATCAATGCATTAAATGCAAAAGAGAATGGTGGAGGCTTTGAGCAAAAAGCATTAAAAAATGAAACAGCCGGTATTTTAGAAGATGACCTGGTAAAAGATACTCATCTTCTAAGGGAAGGAGGAACTTTACCAAAGTATTCGGGAGGGGATGAATGGCAATATATAAATGATAACGTGCGTTTACCCGCAGGAATAATATTAAACAGAAGCGACAACAGTGTGATTACACACTTTATAGTAGAAAAAGACGGTTCTGTGAATAGTTTTAGTACTTATGCGGGAACTTATCCAGCCTTAGATGCCGAAGTACTGCGCGTAGTAAAAACGATGACGAAATGGCATCCCGGCAAACGTGCTAACGGAGAAATAGTACGGACAACTTATCTGCTTAATGGGGTTTATAAACAGGAAAACGGCAAAATAAAATTATATCCTTCACCTCCACTACCACCACAACAATACCAAGGCGAAGTTTTCGTTACTGCTGACAAGCTACCTCAATTTCCCGGCGGAATAAGTGCAATGAAAAAATTTATATCTAGTAATATGCAATATCCTGCCGAAGCAATAAAACACAAGGAAGAAGGAAATGTAATGGTACAGTTCATTGTATCGCCGACAGGAGAGATTTCCGATGTTTTCGGTGTTGTCCGTTGCCGGCACAACGATAAATGTACCGGGACTTCATTGGTTTTAGCAAAAGAAGCGGAACGGATAGTAAAATCAATGCCCGATTGGATTCCGGGCGAAAACAAAGGAAAAAAAGTTGCCACCAGATACGTTTTACCTATTAGCTTTAAACTTCCATAGTATCTCGAAATTTACTTTGAAAGATAATCTTAGATTTTTCGATATTATCCAACCGGAGATACTAAAAGTTATAAAGTCGAGGGTATAATTACTTTACAAATGGGATGGATTTTTGTCTTCCATCCCATATATTATTCTGTCCTTTCTAAACAAAATAAGAGTGAATTGAAAGCGTATGCGTTACACCTTTAAATCCTTTTTAGGGAGTAGGAGCCTTATTCACAATTATTCCACAGATGCAAAGTTGCCTCAAAAGTATTATCTTTTATTGAAACAGCCAGGTTAAAGTTACTTATTTCTGATAACTTATTGGCAATCCATAAACCCAATCCGGAGCCTTCCCCTTTAAGAGGCTTGGAATGATAAAAAGATTTTTTTAACATAGATATCTTAGGTGTTATGCCTTCCCGGATATCGTTCTTTACACAGATACTGATATGATTCTTTTTTATTTCCTGCAACAATATCTCAATGACAGATGAGGCAGGCGAATATTTTAAAGAATTTGTAATCAGATTGTGCAGTATCATATACAATTTATCTTCGTCAGCATTTACTGTAAATGAACCATCGGAAGGAATAAAAGATATTTTAAAATTCAGGTTCCGGTTGTTTTTTTGTTCCTTATTCCGAGCTATTATCGTTGTAATTATGTCAGACAGATTACATTCCGTCTTGTTTACCTGCATATTTCCGTTCTGCAATTCGCTCATCAGTAGGAAATCATTTACCATTGCGACCATTCGCTTTACATCCGCGAGTTGTTCTTCATATATCTTCTTTGCTTCAGCGGTCGTTTCATCGTCTAGCAAAAGTATCTGGAGACGCGTCTGCATAATACTTAGCGGAGTACGGAGTTCGTGTGATGCAGATGCAAAGAAAGTCTTTTGTAAATCACTTTGCTCTCTGATCCGAAGGAGCATGCGGTTGAAAGACATTATAAGGTCTTTCAATTCGTCTTTTCCTTTTGGCTCCTCAAGCAATAATGTATTGTTTTGTAGATCTGTGGAGTCAGCTAGTTCTATAACATTCTTCACAGGTCTAATTAGTTTTCTGGACAACCAATATCCAATCACGACAGCCAGAATAATTTCGACAATAAACGCCAGACTAAAGATGTAGTTTATTTTGCGTATCGATTTGTCGATTCCATCAGATGGAATTGAGTATATTATTGAGAGTTTACCTTCCGATATTTCTGCTTCAAGATGGATGTGTCTTTCTAGCTGTAATTTATTCAATAGTTCCGGTGGAGGAACAAAGAGTGTATCTGATGTTCCATAAAAATCGTTATATACGATCATGAAATTTTCTCCGCTTTGCGGTAGAGGAACCAATCTGGGATCAATACTGGTGCTATTCAATATAAGAGATGCCTGGGTACTCATCTGTTTGTCGAAATTATCCCAGATCGTTTTTTGGAATTCGTAATAAAGAACAATATTACAAATCACCCACAACAGGGTAAATCCTGATGCAAAGTAGATACATGCTTTAGCCTGAAGGGTTTTATATTGAAACATACATTCTTTAAGGTGTTTACCGGTTTATTTCTTTTTCTCCTTTCAGGATATATCCAAGTCCGACCACTGTTTCTATCAAAGGAAAGTCAAATCCTTTATCTATTTTCTGACGCAACTGATATATATGTACTTCTACTATATTGCTTCCCGGATCGAAATCCAGTTCCCATACATATTCCATGATCTGCGTTTTGCTGACAATGCGGTTAGCATTCCGGGCAAGATACTCCAATAATAAATACTCTTTAGCCGTGAGCCTTATTTCCTTTTCTGCGCGAATGACTTTCCTGCCGATTATATCTATCGTTAAATCTTCGATGGTTATTTTACCGGAACTGTTATGAGAGTTTTTTTTCTGAATCACGCGTATCCTTGCCAGCAGTTCATCCCAATCGAAAGGTTTTTTTATATAATCTACTGCGCCCAGATCAAGACCTTTCACTACATGCTCGGTATTAGACAGGGCACTGATAATTATAAGCGGTGTTTTTACCACGAAGCTCCTGAGATTTTTCAGTAGATCGAATCCGTTAATCCCAGGAAGCATCAAATCGAGTAATATAAGATCAAAAGTTTCAGAAGCGGCCATTTCCATACCTTTACTTCCGTCATTTGTTTTCTCTACGCTATATCCTGCCTGTTGCAATCCTTTTTCTACAAATAAAGCCAGATTCTTTTCATCTTCGATGAGTAGTATTTTCATGTCAGGTCATTTTTAATTTATCCTGTAGTTTCACCTGAGATATACAAATATACATATATATTTCATGTACATAGTTTTATATATACTATAAAGACAGGGGCTTATCCCCCCCTGTCTCTATAATACAGATTAACTTCTTCCACTATTTGACCATATATTGGGTACCGTTTACAGATATGGTCTGACTGCGTACAATTTTATAGTTCTGCGCCTGTACCTGTCCGTCTTTCAACTCTTTTTCTATTCCGGTATATCCAATCGTAGAACCTACCTGCACCATTTGCGAAAGCTGAAGTGCAATATGAGGCGGAATGCGTAAGACTACCCCGTTATCCAATATATATCCGCATGCTTCACCTCTTTTATTGATCTGCATTTGCTTCACCTTTGCATTCCCGGTAATAAAGGATTCCTGCTGTGGTAGAGCACGAGGTGACGGTTTTTGGTCATATACAGTTTGTCCTTTTGCGGTGACACTTACCATTTTCAGTTCCTGGCGTCCTTCGGGTGTATATCTTAATACACCGTTCACGCTTATATTATTTCCCAAAGACCTGATTTGCTGTCCCAAATGTGGTGGAAACTTCACAAAAAGAGTGGTTTCTCCGGTTTTCAAATATAATCCGTCGTATACGAAGTCATCATTAAAAGCCCATTCTGTCACACTACCACTGTACGTAGCTACTTGATTAAGCTGGCTGTTTCCGCCAGGTCCGTGCCCATGACGTGGATGAGGCTTAGGTTGAGCCATTAAGGTTGATACAGAAGCAAAGGATAATATTCCTATTAATATTGAGAATATAATATTCTTTCTCATAATTTTTTTTTAGAATTTATAACCTAATGAAATCGATATATTCTGGTTCTTGTAGGATTCTTTTTTTGCCTGAGCAATGTCTAATAGTCCGTGTTCATAATTTACTCCTAACAGAATACGGTCGAATTCAAACCCTATTCCTCCTAACAGACCTGCGTCAAAACGTTTTAATCCGGCTTTATCAAAAGTGTCGTGCTTTTTAGCACCTCCGTCATCTACTTTCCCGGCTATACCGTATGTTACATACGGACCGAAGTTCAATACCAGATGGGTCTTTCTATCTAAATGAAATTTGTATGCTAAAGCTAGTGGTAATTGTAGATACATCTGGTTGATTTTTGTCGATTCATCCTTTCCTTTTGAATTATATTCTACACCTTTTTTCGTAAAGAAAATACCGGATTGGAAATACAAATGACCATCTAATCTGGTATCTGCTTGTAATCCGACATTAAATCCCGTCTTGAAATCTTTATCGGGTACGTTAGGCTTTACACCATGAGCATTAGAAAGATTCACCCCGGCTTTGAGATAAACATCGGTAGTTTTACCCGGTTTCTTTTTTGCAGATGCTGATACTATTAATCCCATCAGGAAAATAAAGGTAAAAATAATTTTGGTTCTCATAACTTTTGTCATTTTAAGTTAGTAATAAAAATGCAGTTGTATTTTGTTTTATATGACAAAGGTGAGAAGTCAATATATATATGGTATGAAAATGAGATTAAGTTTTCTTCATCTGGGGATTATTCTAGCCAAAGATGAAAACAATTAAAATAAAGAAAAATTCTCACAACTTTTATGTAATAGGGCGATAATATCTTACCAAACTTACAATGTATACAAAAAACTACTATTTGTATACAAAATATACCCCTCCGTCTCATTTTCAGATAAGACAGCGTTATGCCTTGTAGTTTTGTGATGTAAATATCAGATTAATCATCATAAAAACATGCAACATGAGAACTTTAGAGAATTCGCCGTCAATCGTTTACAAATACAAAAAAGTAAACACATTTTACCTCTTATCCATTCTTATTCCGTGGATATTCTGGTTTGGAGCCGGATATGTAAGCCATATCACACCTCATCAGGAGATATACCTCACTATCTCGAGCATATTGGCATTTATCGGGCTCCTGGCTCCTGTGGCAATAGCATTTTCACTCATATCCAATCAGCCATTGTTAATCGAAGATGTAAAAAAGCGGTTTTTCAACTTTAAAGATGTAAAGCCCCAGTACTTTTTATCGGCATGCCTGATTATGCCTGTAAGTATAATGACGGCACAATGGATTTCATTGCTATTCGGATACAGTCCCTCTCAGTTTATCATTACAGGAAACTTCACTTTTACATCAGGAATATTCCCTGTATGGTTCTTGTTGATAATCGCTCCCATTATTGAAGAATTAGCCTGGCATTCGTACGGAACCGACAGTTTAAGAAGTAAATTTAATCTTTTCAAAACCTCTCTGATTTTCGGTGCTTTCTGGGGGATATGGCATATACCTCTTTCCACAATCAGGGATTATTACCAAAGCAACGTAGTAGAAACAGGATGGATATACGGGGTTAATTTTCTACTTAGTATTATACCGTTTGTCATAATAATGAATTGGCTCTATTACAAAACAGGTCGTAATATTATTATTACAATGATATTCCACATAACTGCCGGATTCTTCAACGAACTGTTTGCCCCCCACCCCGACAGTAAAATTATACAAACGGGCATTCTGCTTGTTGTTTCACTAATCATCCTCATCAAAGAAAGGAATATGTTTTTCGAAGCACCATTGAAAAACTTTGTATACAAAAAACAACCGTTCGTATCAGAAAAAGCCCGTTCCGTATCATAAATATGAAGCATAATCTATTTGAGGATACATTTACATCAACATTAATAATCATAATTTAAAAATAAAAAGATGAATAATAGAGAATTAGTAATGAAGACGTCTGAACTATCCGGTATCGGATATACAGATTGCGAGAAGGTTTTGAAAGCCCTGGAAAAAGTAATGAGCGATGAACTTGAAGCATCGAAAGGAGCAAAAAGTATTTTTGAAAAACTATATAACCTAATGACTATCCTGAAAAAATAAATAAACCAAAAACATTCAATACATATAAATCATGAAACAAATATTTACAACCATACTATCCGTTCTGATGATATTCACATCATTGAATATAACAGCCCAGAATAAACAAATAACCCAGAACATACAAGGTACCGTTGTCGACCGTTCTTCAGGAGCACCCTTATCTTATGTATCGGTCGGATTACTGGATATGCCTGAAATCGGCACCATGACCGACGACAATGGAATGTTCCGGCTAGAAAATATTCCTATAGGAAGACACGATCTACAAGCCACATCCGTTGGTTACGAGACTAGCATTATACGTGAAATCTTAGTCACCTCAGCCAAAGAAGTTAATCTGGAAATCCAGTTGAAAGAAAATGTAAGTGAATTAGGAGAGGTAGTCGTTACCAATCAGGTAAATAAGAATCTGCCTCTTAATGATATGGCATTATTCGGCGGGCATATGCTCAGTACGGAAGAAGCTTCCCGATATGCCGGAGGCTTGGATGACCCTGCCAGGCTGGTTAGTTCTTTTGCCGGTATTTCCCCGGGTATAGGAAACAATGGTATTTCGGTACACGGCAATGCCCCCAGCCTGCTTCAATGGAGGCTCGAAGATGTAGAAATACCTAATCCCAACCACTTTGCCGATGTTGCAACTTTAGGCGGAGGTATATTATCTTCTTTGAGCAATAATGTTCTGGGGAATTCCGATTTCTTTACAGGAGCATTCCCGGCCGAGTATAACAACGCAGTATCAGGCGTTTTCGATATGAAACTCCGCAACGGTAACAACCGGAAATATCAGCACACATTCCAGGCAGGAATATTAGGGTTAGATATAGCTTCGGAAGGGCCCATAAGCAAAAATCACAATTCTTCTTACATTTTCAATTACCGCTATTCGACTACCGGTTTGCTCAACAAAGTTAGTCCAGCCGGTGATATGGAGCAATTGCTGGACTATCAGGATTTAAACTTCAAGCTAAATTTCCCTACCAGAAAAGCGGGTATCTTTTCTATCTGGGGAACTGCACTTAAAGACAAAATAAAACCTGAAATCACCACACCTGATGAATGGGATTACAAAGACGATTCTAAAGACTCGAGGATGAACCAGACTTCTGCCGCTACTGGCATAGGGCATCGTTACTTTTTCGACAACAATTCTGTCTTGAAAACCACATTAGCCCTTACCTACTCGAAATCCAAAGCATGGGAAGATATATACGATTTCGATATGAATTCGACTCCATATCTTGATTTTAACTCAAAAAATACGAACCTGATCCTAACTTCTTATTTCAACAAAAAATATAGTTCAAAGCATACCAACAAAACGGGATTTACTTTTACCAATATGAGGTATGACATGGACACAAAATTAGCACCGCTGGAAGGTCTGCCATTAGAAATTATCTCTCAGGGAAAAGGAAATACAAACCTTATTTCGACCTATACAAGTTCTCTTTTCAATTTTAATGACAAAATTTCCGCTACATTAGGCATCAACGGTCAATTCCTTACACTCAACAACAGTTGGACGATCGAACCCCGTGCCTCCATAAAATGGCAGGCCTCATCAAAAAGTTCTTTCGGACTGGCCTATGGACTGCACAGCCGTATGGAGAAAATGGATGTATATTTTGTAAAGACAAAAACAACAGGGGACAAATTAGTCAACAAAGACCTGGATTTTACCAAAACACATCATATTGCGTTATCTTACAATTATCAGATTTCGGACGATATGAACCTGCGCATCGAACCTTATTTCCAATATTTATTTGATGTTCCCGTAATAGCCGACAGTTCATATTCTGTACTCAACCGGAGTTCGTTTTATATAGAGGATGCTTTGGTAAATAAAGGAAAAGGACGAAATTACGGAATAGATGTTACATTCGAAAAATACATGACAAAAGGAATGTATTACATGCTGACAGCATCTGTGTTTAATTCAGAATATACAGGAGGCGACGGAGTATGGCACAGTACCAAATTCAATCGGAACTACATTATCAACGGATTGTTCGGAAAAGAATGGATGATAGGCAAAAACAAACGCGATGTACTCAGTGCCAATATCAAGCTGACAGTACAAGGTGGTGACAGATATTCCCCGGTTGACGAACAAGCTACTCTTGCCCATCCTGATAAAGAAACCCAGTATGACGAGACAAAGGCGTATTCCAAGCAATTAAATCCAATGTTTATTGCCAGTTATACATTCAGCTACAGGATGAACCGTAATAAGGTTTCGCACGAAATTGCAGTAAAGGGCGCTAATGCAACCGGATATAAAGAATATTTCGGACACGAGTACAACCTTAAAACAGAGGTGATAGAACCTAGACGATTGAAAAATTCGATTTTCAACATTGTGTACAGACTTGATTTTTAATATATCTTTGAAGACCAAATATAAAGAAGCTGTATATGCTAAAATCAAAATTATATAACTTTTTAGTCGAACCTAAATACAGGGTATGGAGACATGCCCTGTTTATCCTGTCATTCGCGCTGATATCATACCGGCAGACATCATACATTTTAAGAGACAGCATAGGAGTAGTAAGAGACATTATTCCATTTATCAGCCTTATTACCTTATCCGTATATTTAATATCGTTATATACAAATATTTATTTTTTCGTACCGCGTTATCTGCTGAAAAAAAAATATAAACAATACCTGCTATGTTTCTTTTTTATAAT